>CADCOS010000142.1 GCA_902803165.1 uncultured bacterium
ACTCTTTTTTATTAGCGGGAGACGAGGCTCGAACTCGCGACATCCTCCTTGGCAAGGAGGCATTCTACCACTGAATTACCCCCGCATTCATTGCGTATGCTCTTATGATACATGCTGATTTTTTTTAGTCAATAGAATCTTTACTGTTTATAGAACGTCTTTTTTAATTTAACCACAATGAATTATGTTCTGTTGACGAATATATTTTTACTTTCTTCTGTTGCAAAAATAAATCATGTCAAAAATTTTATACAAAAAATGTGAAATTTCCGAGCTGATTAAATATGCGCAATCAGGTGACATAAAGGCTCTGGAGGAGTTAATAAAAAAGGTGCAAAAACAGGTCTATGCGCTTTTTTCACACCTGACTGACAACAAAAGTGACGTTTCTGATTTGACACAAGAAGCGTTATTAAAAATGGCAAAAAACATAAAACAACTTAACGAAATATCTAACTTCAAACAGTGGCTTAACAAAATTATTACTAATACCTTTTATGATTACTCAAAAAGAAAAACCGATAAATTAGTTGATTTAGATGAAAATGAACTTGAAAAAATTAAAGATAAACTTGGCTGCGAACCGGGTGAAAAATGTTTGTTTTCTGAATTGGAAAAGCTTATTAAAACAG
The DNA here is from genome assembly GCA_902803165.1 of uncultured bacterium. Lineage (GTDB taxonomy): Bacteria > Cyanobacteriota > Vampirovibrionia > Gastranaerophilales > Gastranaerophilaceae > CAG-196. The sequence continues at coordinate 633 of CADCOS010000142.1, forward strand.
CTTTACTCACTCTGCCGCAGCATTTACGGCTTTCTCTTATTCTCAGAGAATATGAAGGTCTTAGTTATGAAGATATTTCTAAAATTACAAATACGACTTTGGGAACTGTTAAATCAAGAATTTCCAGAGCCAGACTAAAGCTTCAGGAACAGTTAAAAGAATTTATTTAAGGAGGTTATAATGAAACTTACATGTTCGCAAATGGAGGTACTTATTTCTTTTTACTTGGAAAATGAACTAAGTTCATCACTCAAAAAGCAAGTGGAGGAGCATCTTTTTGAATGCGAAACCTGCATGGCTAAATACAATATGGTTAAATCAATGATTAGTGATATAAAAAATTCTTATGCAGAATCGGCTTCTTTTACAAAAACTGATTCGTCATCTTCTAATTCAGAGCAGTATAAAATTTTTAAGAATAATCTTTCTGCCTATATGGATAACGAACTTCCAAATAATGAAAGTATAAAAATAAAAAAATTCACAATCAGCAATAAAAAAGCCCGTAAAGATTTAGAGGACAGTTATAATATAAGACGTTTAATGACCGATTCGTTTAATAAAACAGCCTCTGATACATAAAAAGATTATTCAAAAAATATTTTAAAACAGCTTGAGCTCGAAACTGCGGCTATTTCAGGATTTCATCCGGCAATAAATCTTCTCATAGCATTTACTTTGAGCGTTCTAATTGTCACAACGGTTGTCTTGATTTCGCTCCATGTTTAAAATCTTACCATAGTTCAAAGAATTCGGCTTTGTCTAAGATGCGTTCATCTCTATAGTAACTGTTATAATACTTTGCACGTTTTATAATTTCATACCATTCTTTATAATTTGCCATAAAATCTTTTTTGTCACGATTTATGTAATGCAGACTTATTATACCGTCGTGCGCATGTGAAACACGATAGAATTCACATTGAGCTTTGATTTCTTTATAGTCTTCCGTGCATCTGAACGCCATTGAATCGTTTGGAGTTGATTTTAAATATCTGTAATTTCCGGTCGGGTTGTTTTTTTTCATTCCGATAAGCTGGTTTGTTATAAAAACATTAACCGGATAATATGATTCAAAATACGAGTGAACTATAATTGTTCTATTCCAATTCGCAGAAGTTTCATTTTTCGGAACATATTGTAGAATTGCCTCATTGCCGACTTTTTTGTAATAAGCTTTTACCCACAAGTCCCCCGGCGGATACTTAATTATGACAGTTTCATAGGCAAGAACCGCTATGGTTGAAAAGAAAAAAAATATACTAAATAAAAGGGCTCGTTTCATTCGCTATAATACCTTTTCCCCCGTTGGAATCACCAAGTTCCGTAAGTTCTCGCAAAAACCTGACAACAGGAATCTCGCTTTCAAAATGACCTATGTCGAAAAGAACTTTATTCGATTCGACAGCTGTATGGAATTTTATATCTCCTGTTACAAAGGCATCACACGGCGTAGATTTAATAAATTCACTGCCCGAACCTGCGCAAAATCCTATTCTTTTAATAGTTTTAGCTCCTGTATTGTTCACCATTTTCAGTCTCGGGCTTATTGGAAGTAGTTTTAGTTTTAAAAATTCAACACTCATTTCCTGTTCAAGTTCTACAACCCTTACGAATTCATTGTACATAGTTCCGTTAAGGTGCAGTGTATCTAAAAGTAAATCGGTCGTTCCGCCGTATGCTTTATCAAGATTGGTATGTGCGCAATACATATTAATTTTGCGATATTCAATAGGAACGGTAAAAAGCGGATGGTGTGAAATAATCATATCACATCCGAATTTTATTGCCTGTTGTACGATGTTATCAGTTATAGTTAATGCAAATAATACCTTATTAACTTCATCTCCTGCTTTTTCAACAATCCAGCCGCTTGAATCCCAGCTTTCCTGAGTATCTAATGGCGCAAAATTTTCAATCTTTTTTACAATATCGTATTTATTCAAAAATCTTCTCCAAAATCTTTTTTGCAATATTTAATTTTGTATCTCTTTTAATATGATTGATATTTAAATTTTTATCAAGCATGTAAACTTCGTTAAAATCGGAAGAAAAGCCTATATCTTTTGATGAAATGTCATTTGCCACCAAATAATCGCAGCCTTTATTTTTTATTTTTTCTTTCGCATTGTTTAATAAATTTTCGCTCTCTGCACAAAATCCGACAATAGTTGCTTTTGTTTCCATAGCTGAAATTTCTTTTAAAATATCCGGATTTTTTACGAGCTCAAGTGTTATTTTATCCTCTGAGGTTTTCTTTATTTTTTGTTCCGAATACTCGGCAATTCTAAAATCGGAAACTGCTGCAGCCATGATTACGCAATCTTGATTTTCAAGTTCTGATTTAACAACTTTTTCCATTTCTCGTGCCGTTTCAGCGATTATATTTTTATATTGTCTATCGACTTTAAATGTTGAAACGAGCGTAACATCCGCTCCCATATTGTGGGCAGAATCAGCCAGTGCCAAACCCATTTTGCCTGAGGAGCAGTTCGTAATATACCTTACAGGATCGATTTTTTCTTTTGTTCCGCCTGCAGTAATTAATATTTTTTTATTTTTTAAAATCTTATTGTTTTTAGAATCTAATATTTCAACGGTTTTTTCAAAAATTTGTTCAGGCTCAGCCATTCGTCCTTTTCCTTCTGTTCCGCAGGCCAAATAGCCGCTCTCAGGTTCAATAAATTCGTATCCGTTATTTTTGAGTTTTGAAATATTTTCCTGTATGAAAACATTTTCCCACATATTAGTATTCATAGCAGGAGCAAACAATATAGGTTTTTTAAATGCGCAAGCTGTCGTTGTAAGCAAATTATCGCAAATTCCGTTTGCAATTTTTGATATTGTATTAGCGGAAGCAGGCGCAATAACAAAGATATCAGCTTCGTCGCAGAGAGAGATATGTTCAGGTTTGTAATTTTTTATCTCAAAATTGTTTGTATAAACTTCATTATTTGAAAGTGTTTGCAGCGTTAATTTTGTTACAAATTGCAAAGCATTTTCCGTTGCAACGACTCGTACATCAGCACCTGATTTTTTATATAAACGAATAAGATTGCAAACTTTATAAGCTGCAATTCCGCCCGTTATACCGATTAAAATATTAAAACCTTTGAGCATAAAAGCATTATACCAAAAAATTTCAATAATTTCTTGTATTTTTATACTCTTTCTATAGCATCAGCATTTTCAGAAACATTTTTTGCCCATCTTGAATTTCCCGAAGTTTCTTTTACCGGACAATATTTCGCATTTATTTCATATATTTTTGTAAGATGTTTCCCTTTTCCTGCATTCTCTACGTAATTTTCTTTTAAAAGTCTTGCAGTATCATTTATACATTCTTCTACTGAAGAATATTTTTTCCATCTGGCATCTCCTGACTTACCTGTGCTTATTGAAGTTATATTAAATTTATTTCTTGCCAAATCACTTGTTCCGCCCACAGATTCAAATTTTGCTATTGCAAGAAGGACGGATGCGCTGATGCCGTATTTTTTCTGTGCTGCTATAAAGGCGGCTCCTTTCCCCTTCAAAACGCTGTTCGCTCCGCAATTTTTGTCTATATATTTATTTAATTGATCGGCTGTTCCGTTATACGGTTTGGTAATATCTCTGGTGTAGTTGCCGTAAATTCGACGCATTTCTTCATCACTCATTTCATACCAGTATTTTTGTACTGATGACGATTTTGCTTTTTTATTGGTTGTTAGTGAAAAAGAATCCCCAAAAGTGAAATTACTTTGATATTGCGGATACTGTGGAGTGGTATTCCAAATGCTGCTGTCTATATTAAAACTGTATTGAAAAGACGGTTGTACTTGAGTAAATTGCGGAGTCGGTAATTGATAATTAAATTCAGGCAGCGAAAACATCGGTTGAAATCCGATGTCAGGTCTTGAAAATAAGCTAAAATTAGGCATCGAGTATGTATAAAGAGGGAGTGAGTTGAAATTGAAATTAAACGGTTGAGCCCAAAAGCTTGGTATAAAAAAGTTACGGCAGCAGAAATTATTCATAAAGCCGCCAAACATGCTATTTAGCATGCCATTTTCAAAACCAAATCGTAATCCTGTTGTAAAAGCGCCCATAATATCCCTGAAAAATTATACCCCTATATATATAAACGTAAAATCAGCCTTGAATTTGTCATGTTTGTAAAGAAATATTAAAATGAAGAGTCGTGTGTGCTAGGAAAGTAATATAGTTTTCTAATATACAACTTTTCTGCTATAATAAAACTAACACTAAAGAGGGAGAAATATGAATAAAAATCAATCAATAGGTATGTATATAATACTCGGAATAATGGCACTTGCTTTTATCTCCATGTTTTTTTCAGGGCCTACATCAAGTACGGAAGATCTTTCCTATACAACTTTTATTCAAAAAGTTATGAATAAAGAAATTAAGAGTGTTGATATTGGAAAAGATACCTTAATCGCGTACCCTGTTAATCAACCGGAAGCAAAACCTGTAGATAATCCTTTGTTTGGTGAAGTAAAAGCTCCTACAATTCAATATAGAGTTGCTTTTCCTGAAAATTCTGACATTATAGAAAAGCTTCAAGATAATGATGTAAATATAAATGTAAAAAAGAATAATGAATCGTCATCTTTTTTAGGCGGGTCTTCAATAATTTCAATACTGTTGATTTTAGGATTCGGTATCCTTCTTATAAAAGCTATTCAAGCCGGCGGAGCGCAGGCAATGTCATTTGGCAAAAGCAGAGCTAAAATGCTTATGGATAATAAGGTTAAAACAACATTTAACGATGTTGCAGGAATCGATGAAGAAAGAAAAGAACTTGAAGAGATTGTTGATTTTCTAAAACACAGTGATAAATATGTAAAATTAGGCGCTAAAATTCCAAAAGGTGTTTTGCTTGTCGGTGCTCCCGGAACAGGTAAAACGTTGATGGCAAAGGCAGTTGCAGGAGAAGCAGGTGTTCCTTTCTTTTCAATAAGCGGTTCTGATTTTGTTGAAATGTTCGTAGGTGTCGGTGCTTCCCGTGTAAGAGATTTGTTTGAGCAAGCTAAGAAACACCAGCCTTGCATTGTTTTTATAGATGAAATTGATGCCGTAGGTCGTCAAAGAGGCGCGGGTTTAGGCGGCGGCCATGATGAAAGAGAACAAACTCTTAACCAGTTACTTGTCGAAATGGACGGTTTTGACGAGAATACAAATATTATAATTCTTGCGGCTACTAACAGGCCTGATATTTTAGACAATGCTTTACTCCGTCCGGGAAGATTTGACAGACAAATTGTTATTAATAAACCTGATGTACTGGGAAGGGAACAAATACTTAACGTTCATGCAAAAAATAAACCTCTTGCAAAAGAAGTTGATTTAAAAACATTGGCAAAACGTACACCGGGATTTACGGGTGCTGATTTGCAAAACCTTTTGAATGAAGCTGCGCTTCTTGCTGCACGTCATAATAAATCCGAGATTGATATGCTTGATTTGGAAGAAGCAATTGATAAAGTTATGGCAGGACCGGAAAAGAAAAGCAGAATTATTTCCGATGAAGAAAAAGAAAACACGGCATATCATGAAGTGGGACATGCACTGCTTGCGAAGCTTCTTAAAAACAGCGATCCGCTGCATAAAGTATCAATTATTCCGAGAGGTATGGCATTGGGTATAACGCTTACTCTTCCTGAGAAAGATCATTTAACAATGAAAAAAACGCAGTTGTTGGACAGAATTACAATGATTTTAGGCGGAAGAGTTGCAGAAGAGTTGATTTACGGTAAAGACAATGTTACTACAGGGGCGTCAAACGATTTGGAAAAAGTGTCGGCTCTTGCAAGAAGTATGGTAACAACATACGGTATGAGTGAGAAAATGGGAAATCTTGCATACGGAAAAGAGCAGGAGCATGTATTTATGGGTAGAAACTTCGGCAATACAAGAGATTTTTCCGAGGAAATTGCCGCAGAAATTGATAAAGAAGTTAAAAATATAGTTGACACACAATACGCTCAAGCAAAAACTCTTTTGGAAGAAAATAGAGATATGCTTGAATTTATTGCAAAAAATCTTCTTGAAAAAGAAACATTGGATGAAAAAGAATTTGAAGAATTGATGAATGAGGTAAAATCCAAAAGAAGCTTTGATAATTGGAATGTATAAATTATTATAGTCGGCGCGAAATCGCTTGAAACATGTTCAAGAGGAGCACCGGTAGTAGCGCTTGAGTTTTTTGTTTAGTAGGATGTGCTCCGATATAAGGATAAAAAATATGGACAGAGATGAGCTGATATTTCAAGAGTACAAACTTTATGCAGAACAGAAAGAAAATTTTATCGACAGAAATTTTGCCACTAACAGGTTCTATATGATTTCTTTTTTGGTAATAATTTTTGCTATGATTTTTACGGGAAATGTAGTTTTTATGAATAAAATTACGGCTACATTATTATTTTCCGTTATGGGAATTTCGGTGTGTGCATTATGGTGGATGAACGTAGATTCTTATAATACGCTAATAAAAGTTAAATTTGCCAATGTACTTGAAGAAATAGAAGAGAAATTTCCGGTTAAACCTTATACTGATGAATATAAAGGTATAGAAGATTTTAAAAATAAAAAAGTCTTTATGTTTTCCGATATACAAAAATTTATAGCAGTTTTGGGCGCATTATTTTTCTTTGCAGTATTTATAAGTGAAATAACTCCGATAGCGGTCGGTCTGTTTAATAAAATTTTAACTCTTGTAGGTGCGGTTAAAGGCGGTATATAAATAAAGGTTGGATGTTATGAAAGATAAAAGTCCGGGAACTGTTTCAAATTGGAACTGTGTAATAGTTTCGGCGGTGTTGTTTGCTATATTAGCACTTATGGTTATTTACCTTCCGAATATAAGAGAGTATGATTCTGCTGTATTGAGTTGGATTCAAAAATTATGGAGCCCGTATCCTGAGATAGTTCCGTTTGTACTCAATGAAATCGGCAAAAACTATTATGTTTGGCCTCTGGTTGCATCAGGAAGTGTACTTATTTCTCATAAAATGTATTTGAAAACTTTTTTGCTTGTATTTTTTACTGAACTGGCACATGTTTTAATAGATTTGATAAAAAATATTATTTGTCGGGAACGTCCGTGCGGAGACAGTTATCCGGGATTTAGTTTCCCGTCGGGACATTCTGTGACTGCCATGTGTTTTTATGGGATATTAATATATCTTGTTATAAGGCATACATCAGGGTTCTGGAAATATTTTCTTGTAACTTTATTTGCTTTTATGATTGTGCTGTCGGGACTTTCCAGACTGTGGCTCGGAGTTCATTTCCCGATAGATGTAATTGCCGGCATGCTTATGGGATTTGTATTGGTAAACCTTTATATAATATTATGTAAATGGTTTAATGCGTAAGCAGCTAATTCCTTAAAGCAAGTATAGCTTCTTCTTGTTCAGGGGTAAGTAATTTTGCACCGCCCAAAATTTTGGTATTTATTACCACTTGTGCGTAAGACTCTGCTAATTCAAGCTTCATATAAGCATCCTTCATTGTTTTTGAAGCTGCAATAAAACCGTGATTAGCCATTAAAACTGCATCATAGTTATCAAAAAACTTTATAGTATTATCTACCAGCTCTCTTGAAGACGGAAGTGCGTATTCTGCAATGGGAATTCCGCCGAAATAAAACACGTTTTCCGCCAAAATCGGTTCTGTTAAGCCTTTTCCTGCTGCCGCAAAACTGCTTAAATATGGTGCGTGAACATGGATTATGTAATTAATTTCAGGTCTTTTCTTGTAAATTTCTATGTGTAAAAATTTTTCGCTTGAAGGTTTTTTCCCTTTTTCTAATGATTTACCTTCAAAATCCGTATAAACAACATCATTTGTTTTCAGGTAACCGTTTGATGAGCCGGAAGTTGTAATTAACAGTCCTTCTTTGTACCTTGCGGAAATATTGCCTGAATATCCGGGAGTGTAATTCTTTTCACCGCATAGTTTACCGTAAGATATAATTTCTCTTACTTTTTTAAATTTTTCATAATTAAAGCACATTGTCATTTACCTTAATATCTTCAACAACTGCTCTTTGCAGCACTCTCGGTTGTGTAGGTGCAAATTGTTCATTTTGTCTTGTTTGAACAATTTTATTTTCTTTTTTAGGTTGTTTTTTCTCCTGTTTTATTTCCAGTTTATCATATTCAATTTCTGTGCCTTTTGCGTCCATCATGATTTCAAAATTGCAATAGAAAGTTTCTCTCTCAAAGTCGTAGCCTAAATGCAATTTATATTCATCAGGTCCAAATGAGCAATATACGGAATTTTCTTGATATTTTCTTCCATTTGCGGCATCGTTGCTGACATTGATTGAGCCAAACCAAGAAAGAGTAAACCACCTGCATATTCTTAAAGACTCTCTCAAATAAACATTCTGAGAACCGTATCTGTATGCATCAAACGCTCTCATCGGTGTGTTGTCATCAATTGTTGTGAAGAAGTATCCGATATCTTGCATCCAGCGTTTGTATTGAGTATGCATTCTCGGTCCGACTCTTCCTACTATCTGAGTATCACCTGTTCCGTATAAACCTGCTGCCAATTGAGCAACAGCATCAAGTGAGAATGCTTTTTGTTTATCTTCATCTTTATATTTTAAGAAATTCTGTGTACCTTGAACCATGTATTTGAAACGTGTCGTTCCCGTGTTGTGTCCTTGAATTCTTTCAAAATGACCGTCAAAATCTAAATCCTGAAAATAGCCTGCTTCCAATCGGTGTTCTAAAGTTGACGGATGTCCTTTAACCAAAAAATTATCCGAAGAATAACCTTTATCATAAATTAAAGACACACCGTATTTCGGACGGCGTCTGCCCATAAACCATTCATCCATGAAACTGTTTACGCTGTATTGCATATATAAATTGTCATCAAGTCTTTGTAAGCCGTATACGAAAAATTTACTTGCCGCAGTACCATAAGCAGCAGTTGTTTGGTTTGTACCGCTGTTAAATCTCAACATACCGCCAATTCCGGCACCGCTTTTATAGTTAAAAAACGGTATGGCTTTTAAAACAGAACCCTTTGGCAGTTCAAAAACCCAGCCCGGACCGGTAAATAAACCCAGTCCTCTGTATGAACCGATTTCCCAAAAGTTTGTTTCGCCGTAATCGTGATTTTTATTAGTGTATAATTTTACGGCAGGAAACTTGAATATAGTTTTGCCTTTTGACGAAATAACGCCTCTCTTTATTGCTAGCTTTTCTAAGTCGCCTTTTTCGGTATAAATTATGTCTCTGGCTTTTAATTTATAAATGCCTTTTTCAGAATCTTCAACATCTTCTTGTCCCGGAGGAAGGAGCATTTGTGAAAGATTAGGTCCTCTTTTACCCGAGCGGAAATCTATTTCGTGATTGCCTTGTACGGTTATTTTACCTTTTTCAAGTACAAGTTTATCACCGCAAACCATACCTTTATCAGAAATAATTTTAAGCGATGGTGATTCAGTTATCGGATTTTCCAAAACGGCATTTTCTTCGTTTAAATCTACAAATATATAATCACCTTTGGTAACATAACCGCTTTTTATTATTCTTACGTTACCTTCCGCTTTAATTGTGTTATTCAACCTGTCATAAGTGATTTTATCCGATTTTACTACAACACCTTGTTTTACAAAGGTTACATTTACATTTCCCGTTGCATAAACCAAATGATTTTCAGTATCATAATCGACAACTTCACAATCCAGAATCATACCTTCTTCGTCTTCAGGTTCTGCATCTTTATTTTTTTTGCCAAATAACCCTCTTTTTTTTGTCACGTTGGTTTCATCACTATTTTCTTGAAAACCTTCAGCTGACATTTCTTCAAAATCTTCCTCAATTTCTTTTGAGGCAAATTCTGAAGTCCCGACTTCTCCTTGATAAGGTTCTTCTTGTATTGTCGGAGCGAATTCGGCATTTTTCATTTGTCTGTTATAGCTGTATTCTTGAAGTTTTAGCCTTAATTGCTTAATGGGAGGCGTTGTCCCTCTTGATTTCTCTTCTTTTGCAGAAGAATTTGTTGTAACAGCTGTCTCTTTGTTTGAGCTTGGAGTTCTGAAAAAGGCTTCTCCCGTATAATCCGATACAGAAGATAATCCCGCTCCAAATTCGGCGTTTGCCGCCAATGTTACGGTTATGAATGTTATTAATGTTATAAAAGTTTTATTTTTCAAAATGTTTCACCTATATGTAATTTAGAGGATTGTTTGTCTGCCCGTTAACCCTTACTTCAAAGTGACAGTGCGGGCCCGTGCTGTACCCTGTAGTACCTTCATAACCCAAAACGTCACCTTTTGCAACCTTTTGACCGTTAGCAACTTTAATTGTATTCATGTGTGCATATAAAGTGGTTATCGGTTTTCCGTTAACAACACCATGCTCAAGAATAACAACCTTTCCGTATCCGCCATACCAGCCGGAGTAAATTACTTTACCTGCATTAGAAGCTCTTATCGCTCCTAAATTAGGCCCGCCTATATCAACGCCTGAATGAAAAGTTCTTGTATTAAATATAGGGTGAGTTCTCCATCCGTAAGGTGAAGTTATTCTGCCTTGAATCGGTTTCATAAATCCTGAAACTTGGTACTGTGCGTGGCTGTCTTTGTTGGATGTTCTGTTTATGTATGTACTTAGGCTTTGTGACTGTTTTGCTAATTCCTTTTCAGCCTTTTCATAAGCAATTCTGTCCGTTTGGAGTTTATTTATCATACTCTGGTTTCTTGCTTTTGCCCGTTTAATGTAATCCTCCTGCGATTGGTATGAGGCTACTGCTCTTTCTAAATTCCTTTTACGAGATTCTATGCTCATTTTTATCATTGCAATTTCTCGGGCTTTATTCTTAGCCGCAAGCATACGTTCTTCATCCTTTTTGAGAATAAGTTTTTGGAAATACCACCTGTCAACGAGCATATTAATATCTTCTGAATTTAAAAGAATTTGAAATCTTGCGTTTCTTTGGGACTTATACGCACTTCTCAGGTGCTTTGTAAGAATCCAATTCAAATTGTTATACTCAGAAGATGCAACAGACAATTGTGCTGATAAACCCGCCAATTCTTTCTTTGTAGATTCGACTTTTGTTTGAGATATAGAAAGGCTGTTTTGTACATTTTCAAGCTTTTGTTGATTTTTGTACAGTTTGTTGTTTTCTATATTTTCAAGCCATCTAAGTCTGTTGATTTCTTTTTTAGCCTGTTGTTGTGATTCAACACGGGGAATTGCATAACAAATATTGCACATATAAGTGCTGAAAACAAACAAAAATAATATTAAAAAGGTACTAATCTTTTTAATAGTCACGCTTTAGCCTCCGAAACCCGGAAATAAGAGTGCTACACCCACACCGACGGTCCAAAGGATAAAAGATATTGTTATAATTCCTACTATTAATTTTTTATGTTCTCTAAAAAATTCCATTTTCACCTCACTATAATATGATATTACAAAAAAACGTATAAGGCAATTTTAAGCTGATTTATGGATGACTTGTAAAGTTTTGTAAACAATTTTTTCAGCTTTGAAATTTGAGAAAAAATATGCACTTTATATATATGTAAGTGACAAGCAAATTCGGTAAAAAGTCTTAATAACGTTAGAAAAAGAGAGAGCAAGAAAAGAAGAGAGAAAAACCAAATAAGAGAGCAGAGCAAGAGAGAAAAAAGGAAAATTAAAACAAAAACCCCAAAAGGGGTTTTTTGTTTTAA
>CADCOS010000143.1 GCA_902803165.1 uncultured bacterium
GCTGAAGACTACAAGCATAATTAAGAACTACAAGTCTCCCTTTTGAACAAATACTGAGATATACGCGCTTTATGAAAAACATTAACTTACCAGCTGAAATATTTATCAAAATCAACATCTTCAAAATTGCAAAGAAGATAAAATATTTCATCATCGTCATCAAGTCTTTGAAAGTTGTATTCATCAAATAGCCAAAATTTAGGGTTTATTCCCTTTACGCGTACGATGTTTTTCTCTTTTAATATATTAAGTTTTTTCTTGACCGTATCTACAGGAAGTTCTACTAATTTAGCTAATTCAACTGCAGTAATGCCGTCTGCATTACTGTATTTTTCAGGGGTAAGGAACATGAGTTCCAAGCCGACCTTTTTTAAATCAATATCTTCTGTAATAGAACTCATACATATATTATAACTCAATTTTAATGAATTTTATCATTTATATGTTTGATTCACTTTAACTCTTGGAATATAATACTACCCGTGAGGAGAAAATGAAAGATTTTTTTAAAACAGGAAAAAGTGCAATTGTATGGCTATGTGCTTCTCATTTAATTTGTGATATATATGGCGGTTTTATAAATCCAATCCTGCCGTTTATTGCATCAAAATTGGGTTTTACAATGGCTCTAGCTACTGTATTGGTTGCAGTTACTCAAATTTGTTCAAATATGCTGCAGCCGTTATTCGGTTTTTTTGCAGATAATATTTTAAAAAGATTCTTTGTTTTTTGGGGATTAATTCTTGCTTCCGCATTTATACCCCTCGCGGCTGCCGCTCCGAATACTTATTTACTGACTATCTTTATGATTTGCGGCTGTTTGGGAGGTAGTTTTTATCACCCTCAGTCAGCCGGTTATATAAAAAGGTTTTCGGCTTCAAGTTACTCAAATAATATGGGTGTTTATGTAAGTCTTGGCTCTGTTGGGTTTGCAATCGGACCTCTAATGGCATCATATATGACTCAAACAATAGGTCTGGAAAAACTTTCCTATGCTTCGTGTTTAGGAATAATCCTTGCATTAAGCATGTTTTTATTTGTCCCGAAAATATCTTTAACGGATAAACAGCCGGATCATAAAAAATTTATATCAACTTTTAAAGAAATTTTGTCAAATAAACAAATGGATTTTCTTTTACTTGTTGCGATGATGAAATCTTTGGTTACAAACAGTTTTTGTGTTTTACTTCCGTTTTTATGGAAAAATTTGGGATATACTCCGTTTTATATTGGTTTTGCCATATTCTTATTTGTTTTTGCAGGTGCTGTCGGTTCTTTCCTAAGTCCTCATTTAGAAAAACATTTTGGCTCAAAAAAAATTCTTTATTTTTCGATGTGGGCAACTTTACCGATGATAACCGCTTTTACATTTGTATACAAAACAATGCCGATTGTTTCAATGTGTTTGTTTGCGATTATAGGTTTTACGACGATGTTGGCACAGCCTGTATTATTGGTTTGGTCGCAAAAAATTCTCCCTCAATACAAAAGTGTTGTGTCAGGATTTATTAATGGGTTTTGCTGGGGAACAATTGCTCTTGTTTTATCCGGACTCGGTACTGTTGCGCAGAAATTCGGTATTATAAATGTTTTGGTTGTTCTTTCTGCAATACCGGCAATTTCCTCTTATTATGTAAAATATTTAGAAGAAAAGTAAAATTTCACCTCACCCACATTACCGTCCATGATAATTTTTGACAAGTACAAAAATACAAAAACATGTCATCCCGAAAGCGTAGAAAATTTGTCCGAAAAAGACTTAATTTTCAAGCTGTTCGGGATCATACCCGCTTGAAATATTTTGCTTTATTGATAAGATTCTGAAATACGCCTTAATTTAATGTCCCGACACTAAAATCAATGTCTGTACTTGACGGCTATTCAGAATGACAGTACATTAATTGTAAATTTATTTTGGACAGTAGTTCCTCACCCCAAGAGAGTGGTTAAAAAGTGTGCTTTACCTCACTCCAACCCTCTCCTAAAAGGAGAGGAAGTTTGTTGTTATTGAGCTTTGGCGAAATATACAACAACGGGTGAGGTGTTATTTTAGACTTTTTTGTTAGCCTCAATAATGCTGTAAATTACTAATAAAAATTAAATCAAATCAAATTGTTAAGTTTTGTAACAATATTAATAAGCTTTGAAATTGAATATATTATATATACTTTATATATATGTAAGACTTAAGATGGGACCAAAAAGATGTCAATTTATTCACATTACAATTACACAAATGCATTAGGAGCAGCAGCACTGTTCCCTAATATGTGCAGTCCTGCAACACAAATGATATTTTCCGGTACAAATTCATCTATGAATCTTGCAAATTGGAATGTTTTCGGCGGCTACAACAGCTATTGCGGCGGATGTACCGATTATTCAAACGGACAAATTCTTGGCTACAGCGCAGCAATAGGCTTGGGCTTTGTAGGAAATATTCTTCTTCAAAATTGGATTGGCAGAGCAGGTGCAAAGGCTTCTCAACCTACTAATGAACAACAAGTTGATAATTATACTAAACAAATGAACAATTTGGCAAAATCAATCGGTGCTGATAATTGGGAAGATGCTTTGGCAGACGGTTATAAAACTGAAAAATTAGATGATTTAAATACAGCAAAATCAGATGCACAATCTGCACTTGATGAAGCTAAAAATAAAATTGGTGAAAGCGGAAGTTTAACATCTGAAGTGTCAAGTTTAAAAAATAAATATAATGACGCTGAAACAGCAGAATCTAATGCAAAAAATGCATATGATGAATATTGTAAAAATAAGGAAGGGTATAATACTGTAGAAGCTGATAGATTAAAAAGAGTTTATGATGAGGCAAAAACTCGTAAAGAAACAGCAAAAAATGAATATGAGGCAAAACAAAAAGAGTATGATGAATTAAAAAAATCAACCGAAAAAGGCGGTAAATTATACGAAGCAAATGAAAAGGCAAAGGCTGCTGTGGAAGCAGAACAAGAACATATAAAAGAAGTCCAAGATAAAATTAAACATATCAGAGACGAACATTATACATCAGCTCAAAGTGCAGCTGATAATGATAAACTTGATGATCTTGACGGAAGTTTCTTAGGCAGAAAGTCTGATAAAAGATTAAATGAAAAATTTGGTTTTACTGACGGAAGTGCTGACATAGCAAAAGACAATACAGAAGTTCCTAATTCAAGAGATTTAAAAAGTGTAATCTATAATTACAGAACTGCAAAAGATGATGCAACTAAAGAACTTTGGGCAAAAAGATTTATTAATTTATACAATAAAGTTAGCACCACTAACGTAGGAAAAGAGTTTGAAGATGCCGAAAAAGCAATCAGAAGAGAGTACCCGAACATATAAAATAAAAAAAACCGAGATTTGATTCTCGGTTTTTTTTTTGTAATTAACCTCTGATATTAAGGTCTTTGATAAGTTTTCTGTAACCGTCAAGGTTTTTGTCTTTAAGGTAAGAAAGAAGTCTTTTTCTTTTACCTACCATCATCAAAAGACCTCTCTTTGTTGAAAAATCTTTTTTGTTGGATTTCATGTGTTCCGTAAGTTCAGTGATTTTTTGAGTCAACATTGCGATTTGAACTTCTGCTGAACCTGAATCTTTTGAATTTGCACCGAATTTTTCGATGATTTCTTGTTTGTTTTTCAAATTAATCGACATAGTGTTTTTCCTTTTCTTTTTACTGTCCACAGGTCTGCGCCATTTGGCTAGCAATACGAAAGTGCAAAGATACACTTCCTTATGACAACTATATTACGGACATACAAAAATTGCAAGCAATATTTTTGAATTAAAAACTACCAGTCTTCCTCTTCTTTGCCGGCGTTAATATATGAATCCATTATTGTGCGCAGCTGGTTCTGCCAATCATTTCCTTTTTCAAGGAAGAAGTCAGCGCCTCTTGCCTTACACTGCTGTTCAATTTCTTTACGGGGTGATGCGGTAATTACTCCAACTACTGTATTCATATTGTTTGCATTAGCCATTTTCTTCAACTCTGTTAACAATATAAATCCTTCTCTTTCTGTAGGAATAAACAGGTCCATAATTACATATTCGTAATTACGTTTTTTATACTTATTAACGGCATCATAAATTTCTTGAGAACAATCAACATCAATTTCAAATTCAGAAAGCAGAACTTTTAACTGATAAGTTATAACACCCAAATCGTCGACTACCAATATTGCCGGTCCTGAAGGCAATTCTTCTTCGTTTTCTATTCCCAGAGCTTTGCTGGCTACAGGTTTTCTGGCATTTGCATTTAATTCTTTCATTGTATCAACAATTTTTATAAGCTGTTTTTTTAGGCTAAAAAGGTCAACATTCGCCGGAACTTTTGAATTTGTAATATCGTAAAATAAGTTTAAAAATTCGTCATCAAGATCAATCTGTGCCATATCATCTCCAATATTAATGTGTTAATTATAACATATATTAAGCCATTGGACAAATTTACTTTTATATATCATTTGTTTAAATTATTTTTCAAACAAAATATTTAGGGTATAATAATATCTATGAAAAGGTTTTTAATAACATTATTAATTTATTCATTCATTCAGCCGGTTTTTGCGTGGAATGTTTCCGAATTGTTCACAAATCATGATGAGCGCAGCGTAAGAAGAACAATTATGTCACAGGTAAAATATGCAAATAAAACTAATTTTGAAAAATTTATAGGAACTTACGACAGCGAATATGAAAGTTGTGACGGATTTAATTTAGAAGTGTATTCAAATTTAGTTAAAGATATTTGGGAGACATACAAAGATATTCATTACGGAATAAAGATTAAAAATATTAAAGTTGAAGATAACAGAGCGGTTGTTGAAGTTACGGAATATTCAAATGCAGATATTAAACTTACCGATAATGTAAACGGTGCTTTAAAAAGCGAATCGGAAAGTATTTATTACTTGAGAAAATCAAATGACGGCAAGTGGAAAGTTTTATCCGATTTAGTCCTTGATGAGAGAACTTCTATGTTATATGGTGAAGCTAAAAATTTGGATATAAAATTAGACGCACCGCTTCAGGTTCAAGAAGATACAGAGTATTCGGCATCTCTTGAATTCGTACCGCCGGAAGGAACTTTAGCTATTGCTTCAATTTCGTCCGATAAAGTAGAATATCCGCAAAAAGCTGCGAAAGAAGTTTTTAGGACAATGCCTGAAGATAATATATTAGAAAGATTATTTACTTCAAATTCAGATAAAGTTAATGAGTATGTTGTAGCTTCAATCGGGCTTACTAAAACTGATGTATGTGATTTAAGTATAAAATTAAGTCTTACGGGTTTTGGTTATGTAATCAGAAGAGTAAACGTAATTCCGGCAAAAATAGAAGAGTGTGTAAATGAGCAGGCAAAGTAAAATAATTTATTTTATTATTTCGATATTATTTTTTATTTTCTTTGATATTTTTTGTACTGATTTTATTTTAAAATCAAGGTTTGATTTTTTAGAGAATCCGCTATTTGATTTAATCTATGTTCAAAATAAGGGTGCTGCTTTTAGTATATTTGAAAATTCTCAAATATTTTTGATAGTTTTTGCTATTTTGGCAATGCTTTTAATCTTAGTTTACGGAATTAGAAATATTGAAAAATTTTCAACAGTTGCCGTATTTTGGTGCTCAATGCTTCTTGCAGGGATTGGTTCTAATCTGTATGAAAGAATAAATTTTGGTTTTGTAAGAGATTTTATAATGCTTAAATTTGTCGATTTTCCTATATTCAACTTATCGGATATTTTTATTACAATCGGAGTTTCGGCATTAGTAGTATTGATAGTCAAGAATAAGTATTTAAAAAAATGAGAAATATTATTGATGAACAAGATGAAGGCAGCAGGATTGACACTTATTTGACTGATTGCTTGGGGAATATATCAAGAACTAAGCTTCAAACTGCAATAAAAAATGGCGTAGTAACTGTTAATTCCAAAGAGATTAAACCTTCATATCTTCTTAAAATTGGTGATACGGTTGAATTTAGTGAATCAGAATTTGATGAACACTTTAGCCTGCCTATAATTGAACCTGAAAATATTCCTTTAATTGTTGTGTGGGAAGATGAAAACATGGCGGTTATAAATAAACCTTCCGGAATGTTAACTCACCCTACTGCATCAGAATATTCGGGAACATTAGTTAATGCGCTTTTATATCATTATAAAAATAATTTATCAGATGTTAATGGTGATATGAGAAGAGGCATCGTTCATCGACTTGACAGAAATACTTCCGGATTGATTATGATTGCAAAAAACAACGAAACACATGAGTTTCTTGTTAATGAAATGAAAGAACATAAATTTCAAAAAAAATATATTGCTATTGTAAAAGGTGTGGTTAAAGAAGACAATATAACCATTGATACGCCTATAGGGAGACATATCTCTCAATCGTTTAAAATGATGATAAACGGTAAAGATGCAAAAGATTGCTTGTCGTATGTAAAAGTATTAGAGCGGTATAAGGATATTACTCTTGTAGAGGTCAC
>CADCOS010000144.1 GCA_902803165.1 uncultured bacterium
ATTTACGGAAGTTTGCAGGGTTTTGAATTGATTCCATATAAAGAAGAATTTGTTGAACATCATCTTCATTTTCCCAATATTCCATAGCAGTTTCTGCGTTTACATCCGCTTGGTTACCAATTGAAATAAATTGTGCAAAACCTAGGTTAAGATCTTTTAAAATATTCAAAATACCGCCACCTAAAGCGCCTGATTGAGAAACAAAACCGATATGTCCTCTTTCAGGAAGACTTTCTGCAAAGCAACCGTCCATAGAAACTTCCGGAAGAGTGTTAACAACACCTAAGCAGTTAGGACCAACACATCTCATGCCGTATTCTTGAACTTTAGATAACAATGCTTTTTCTAATTCAGCACCTTCTTTACCTGTTTCTTTAAAACCTGCAGTAATAACGCAAAGACCTTTTATACCTTTTTGGTGGCATTGGTCGATTGTATCAAGAACGAATTTAGCATTAACAACTATAATTGCCAAATCAATTTCACCGGGAACTTCAAGAACAGAAGTATATGCCTGAAGTCCTTCAATGATTCCGCCCTTTGGATTGATAGGGTAAATATTACCCTTAAATTTGTATTCTTGTAATCTTTTCATAATGTCTGAACCGATAGTATGCTCTTTTGTTGAAGCACCAACAACGGCAATTGATTTCGGTTTCATAATTTTGTCTAAATTTACCATTTGCCCATCCTTTCTTTTTTTACTTGTTAAAAAGTACATCAGTATTATATTACAAACATTTTTTATGTGGTAGTGGTTTAAAATAAAAATTTTATAGTATAATTTAGTTCAACCGCTGGTAAAAAAGGAGAATAAAAATGTTGACAGGACCTTTTCTTGACAGAAATTGGATGGGAGAAAATAAAGACTACAATTCATCAAATATCATAATGTTAGGATTACCTTTTGACGGTACTGTTTCTTACCGTCCTGGCTCAAGGTTTGCGCCGGAGCAGATTCGTCTTGCAAGCTGGGGGCTGGAAGAATATTCTCCATATTTTGATAAGCATCTTGAAGATTGCAACTTTCATGATGCGGGGGATTTGGAATTTCCTCTCGGCAATACGGTTAAATCTTTGGATTTAATTGAAAAAAATGTATGTGAAATATATAAAGACGGGAAAAAAGTTTTTGGAATCGGCGGAGAACATTTGGTAACTCTGCCGGAAATAAAAGCTATCAGCAAGTTTTATGATAATTTGGCAATAATTCATTTTGATGCTCATACTGATTTGAGAGATGAGTATTTAGGAGAATCCCTTTCTCATTCTGCTGTAATAAGGCACTGCGGAAATATTGCAGGATTTGAAAATGTTAAACAAATAGGCATTCGCTCCGGCATGAAAGAAGAATTTGAGTTAATGAAAAAATACAATACATTAGCAAAAAAATATGAAGATTTGGATGTTTTAAAAGGGAAAAATATATTTGTAACCGTTGATTTGGATGTACTTGACACATCAATAATGCCGGGAACAGGAACTCCTGAAACAGGCGGATTAACGTTCAATGAACTTATGGGATGGTTTAAGTATATAAAAGATTTTAATATTATAGGAGCTGACGTTGTTGAATTAGCGCCTGATTACGATTCTTCCGGCGTATCAACCGCCGTCGCTACAAAAGTCATCCGAGAATTGTTGATGCTCTTCCGGTAAACCTATTTTTTCATGAGCATGATTCATTGTCGGTTCTATACTTCCTGAAGAAATTCTTTCAAGAAAATTTAAATCATATTCTCTTGAACTGTTATCTTTGCTGATTTTTTCAACTTGTTCCGAATATTCTTTTTCTTTTATTTCAAGATTTTTTAGACGTTCTTCAAGTTTTGTTTTTTCAGAACGGATATCAGAAATTAAATCATTCAATTTTTCGATTTCGGCTTTATCTGAAGCATATTTATCAGAAATAAATTTAATTGCGTAGTCTGTATAATCTGCTATTTCAGGCTTAATTTCTTCGTTTGTATACATTTTCAATGCTCTTGTAATTACAATAGGCCATCTTGATATGGTGACGTCGTTTACTTTGTCGGTAAGAATTTGTCTGATAACATAGTCAATTTGTTTTTGCGTATTTTTTTTCATCTCAGGATGGTATTCAATAAATTTACTATAAGGATATGTTCCTCGCGAATGATTGCACCCTGCACACATTACAATACCGTTATAAATACTGTCGCTTCCTGAATACACTTTTGGTATTACATGCTCAAAAGTTCCCATAAAAGGACTTATAAGACTTCTGATTATCATAGCATCAGAGTAATTATTATCGTGTGCATATACGAAAAAATCATCTTCTGTTCTTCTAAAATCAGGGAATTGCGCCACTTCTGCCAAAACTTGTTTTGAAACATTATTACATTTCATAAAATCCAGTCTGTTTATATAGAGATTCTTAATAGCTTCTTTTCTTGCTACTAAATCTTTGTATTTGTGCAATATATCGTGAACTGCAATTTCATTTTTTTTAAAGCATAAGACAGATAACGGGTCTTCACTTTTTATAATCTTTATAATGTTTTTAAAATGGAAATTAAGTTTTTCGTTTTGCTTTTTATCGTTTAATTCTTTTCTTGTTTTATGAAATTCGTATACTTCAGGCAAATTTATTATTTCAGCCAATCTTTTATCGGGATATTTTTGAGCGTATATTTGCAAAGTTTCAAAAGCTTCAAGCGGTTTACCGCTCATATATTTTTTGAATTGGCTGAATTTATCCATAACTTTTTCTGCCGCTTCAAGTTCTGTTCTTGATGAGTACAGTATATCAACATAAGCATTTTTGGCTAAATGATTAATATAACGATTTTCAACATCAGGATTTTCTTTCCTTGCATCTGCAGACACTGCACCTCTAATATTGTGAAAATCATCATCATCGCGTTGAACTATTGCGTCAAATGAGTCTTTTGGATATTTTTGGGCAAAATTATTTAAAATTGCCCATATATTTGGCACACTTTTCCACATATCCAAAAAGCCTTTTGAAATAGATTCAGAAAGAGGCCTAGAAATTTTTGCAAACGTATGTGCTACGTCTTCCGGTGAAATAACCTTTTTACCACAGCACGCACAAGGAATACCTTTGATGTTTTGTAACGCTTGTATATCAAACATTCTTGATTTGAATGAAGTTTGATTAGCATTGTACATATTATTGTTTAAATAATTTACCGATATATTCATATATTTACATAGGTCCACTTATCTGAATAAACCTCAAAAAAATTTTTTTTGCTATAAATTTGATTAAATTTTAAAAATTATGTACTATGTAATTATTAAAAATAATCTCAACAGTACAAATAAGATAATATAAAGAGGAGATTTTAATGAAAAGATTTATAAAACCGGGCTTGGCAATAATTGCAGCAATATATTTATCATTTAATACAGTATACGCTGCAACTCCTGACGAATTATATGATGATGTATGGAAAATAGTTAACAGAAAATACTATGATCCTTCAAATAATTCGCAAGAATGGGCTAAGTGGCGCTACAGATATGAACATAAGTTAAAAACGAAAGAAGATGCTTATGTAGCTATCGATACCATGCTCGCCAGTCTAAATGATCCTTATACAAGATTTCTACAGCCGAAAGAATTTTCGGAAGAAACACAATCAATCAAAGGTTCTTTAAAAGGTATAGGAACACAAATTGGTATAAGAGACGGAAATTTAGTCATCATAGCTCCTTTAGAGGATTCTCCGGCTGAAAGAGCGGGACTTTTGGCTGATGACCAAATATTGGAAATAAACGGAGAAAGTACAAAAGGAATTAATATCGATGCGGCTGCCGACAAAATCAGGGGAGAAAAAGGAACAACGGTTAAACTTCTGATTCAAAGAAAGGGTGTTCCGAACAAAGTCTATTCTATCGTAAGAGATGAAATAGAAGTTAAATCGGTATCCTGCAAACCGCCGTTTGATACAAGCGTTATCCCGGAAGATATTCAATATATAAGATTAAGCTCTTTTATAAGTAAAAATGCAGCATCAGAAATTGAAACAATTTTAAATTCGGCTTCTGATAAAAAGGGGTTCATAATTGATCTTCGTTCCAATCCGGGCGGGTTGCTTACAAACGCCATTTACATTTCCGACATGCTGTTAAGAGGCGGTACAATTGTAAGCACCGTGGACAGAGACAGGTACAAAAGCACTACCAGAGCAAGAAATACGCAGGTAACAGATAAACCTATTGTCGTTTTGATAAATAAAGGTTCAGCTTCAGCCAGCGAAATTTTGAGCGGTGCGCTAAAAGATAATCACAGAGCGACAATAGTCGGCGAACAATCTTTTGGCAAAGGTTTGGTTCAGGAAATCAACCGACTTCCTGATGAAGCCGGAATGAATATTACAATTCAAAGATACTTAACACCTTCGGGTACTGATATTCACAAAAAAGGAATTACTCCTGATGTTGTGGTAGAATTGACTAAGGAAAATGTTGAAGCAAAAGATGATGTTCAACTAAAAAAAGCTATTGAAGTATTGGAAGGTATTACGTGCCTATGCCGGCAGAATGGATAATTAAGAGCGACAAAAACGACAAGAAGTCTCTTGTAGACAGGCTTCTTGAAGTGAGAGGAATTAAAACCGAGGATGCAAAATATGAATTTTTGCATCCTCTTGAAATTACTTTAACTCATCCGAATGCGTTTTGTGATATGCAAAAAGCCGTACAAAGGATAGTTAAAGCTATTGATGAAAAGGAAAACATTCTTATATACGGCGATTTTGATGCTGACGGAGTAACTTCTACATCCGTACTGATAAAAACGTTTTCTTATTTGGGCGCAAGTGTTGATTTTTACATTCCTGACAGAGAAACCGAAGGACATGGGCTCAATTCTAAAGCACTTGTTAAATTACTGAGTCAAAAAAAACCAAAACTTATAATAACAGTTGATAACGGCATCAGCAGTGTTGATGAAGTTAAATTTATAAACAGTTTCGGTCGCGAGGTTATAATTACCGACCACCACGAAGCACCTGATACCATGCCGGAAGCTTATGCAATAATAAACCCTAAAGCAATGAATTCTCTGGATGAAAAGTTAACACCTGCACAAATTGAGTATTTAACTTCGCTTGCAGGAGTCGGAGTCGCATTTAAATTGGCGCAAGGTGTACTTGAACATTATAATAAATTAGAATTCAGTTACGAATTATTGCCATTTGTAGCAGTAGGAACCGTTGCCGACATAGTACCTTTAATCGGAGAAAATCGATATTTTGTAACAAAAGGTTTGGAATTAATCGCAAGCGGAAAACACTACGGACTTAAAAGAATGCTTGATGTTGCCGGAGTAAATACAGAAAACGGACTAACATCAGAACAAATAGGATTCACCATTGCGCCGAGAATAAACGCTTCCGGCAGACTTGATACCGTTGAATCCGCCATAAAAGTTATGATTTCCGAAAACAAACAGGAAATCGAAATGGCAATAATTACTCTTGAAAATTATAACAAATTGAGACAGGAGATGTGTTCTCAAACATTTGCCGAAGCCGATGAAATGTGGCAATCAACAGGAATGAGAGATAATGCTATAGTTTTGTATAAAGAAGATTGGCACGTAGGTATAGTAGGAATCGTAGCGTCAAAATTTGTTGAAAAGTACTATAAACCTACATTTATAATGAATTATTCTCCCGAGAATAAACTTTTCCGCTGTTCGGCAAGAGGTGTTAAAGAACTGAATTTATATGACATAATTTCTAATATTTCCGAAACTCTTGACGGATTCGGCGGACATAAATTAGCGGCAGGATTCACTTTTAGTGAAGAAAAATCATCATTTGAATGTGTAAAAAAAGCTATTAATCAAACAGTGGATGAAATGTTAAACGGACAAGTTCTTAAGCCTTCTATTGATATAGATTTGGAACTTACGCTTGATGATTTGGATGTATCGCTTGTTGAAGAAATTTCAAAACTTGAACCATACGGAGCATCAAATCCATCGCCGTCTTTTGTTATAAAAGATTTAGTTTTAAAACAGAAAAAACTTATAGGTTCGACAAAAGAGCATTTGAAGCTGATAATTGATACTCCGAGAGGTGCTGCTGACTGTCTTTGGTGGTCTAAAGGAGATATACCGCTTGTTCAGGGGGATAAATTTGATATAGCTTTTGCTCCTCAGCTGAATACATACAACGGTGTTACAAATATTCAACTAATAATAAAAGATTTACATTCTGATGCCTTAAAAGAAGAAGAAATATCAAAAATAAAAATATACGACCACAGAAAAAAAACAGACATTTTTTCTCAGGTTAATGATTATATTAAAAATTCAAAACTCGGGATTTCTGTTTTTGCGGAGGACAAAACTATAATTGAGATTTTAAAACCTTATGAAAATATAACTAATGCAATAGTAAACCGAAATACAGCACACAAAAACGATGTTCTGATGTTTTTTGATTATCCGTGCAGCGAAGATGTTTATGAAAAAATTAAACAAACCATTTGTGCATCATCAATTCACTACATGAATTATCAGATTCTTAAACCTGATGAAAATATAATACTGAAAACTTTTGCAAGCATGATAAGATATTGCTGCAACAATCAAAATGGTATATTTTCCCTTGAGAGAGCGGCTGCAGCATTGGGAATTACGGAAGAAACCGTTGAAATATTGCTTGAAATGTTTTCGGAAGCCGGCATGATAAGAATTAAAAACAGAGACGAGCTGAGCTATGAAATAGAATTATTGGAAGCGGTTGATTTAATTCATGTTATAAACACATATAAACATGAGGAATTTGCGGAATTAATGAATACAATAAACGACTACAAAAACGGATTTATGAAAAAAGATATATTATAGGAGAAATTTATGTTTCAATTTTTGAAAAATCATTTTAACTTTAAAATATACCCGACTACAATTTTTGGCATACTAACAGCCTTGACAATTGCGCCTTGCGTTTTATTTTTGCCTCAAACCTACGGATATGAAAACGGCTTGCTGGAAAACTTACAAATGTTTGTTTTATTTGTCGGTCTATATTTTTCATTTTTTTCAAAAATTGATAAAAAATTCTTTCGCCTTGCAGGTTTGGTTTTAATAATACTTATGATACGTGAAGTTAACTGCGGACGTACACTGTTTTTCCCTATTCCGGGAGTTGAAAATGCTTTTTATAGCTGGAAAGATATTAAATACGGGTATCTTGCTCACCCTATTTACGGGATTTATATCGCAAGTGTCGTTATATATTTTCTTAAAAATAAATTATTCATCAATTTGTGGAATATTGTAAAATCGGTAAAATTGCCTGTTTATGACATTTTACTTATGTTAACCGGCATGGCATTGGGTTTGTATGCGGAGCATTCTTGCCACAATATGGTTTTTGAAGAAATTACCGAACTTCTTTTTTATGTTTCTCTTGTCGGTATTATTTGGCTCTATTCAAGACACAAAGATTTTTC
>CADCOS010000145.1 GCA_902803165.1 uncultured bacterium
AAATCTGTATTGGAAAAGTTTTGTAATCAAATCTTCATCATCAGCAAGTGCCGCAATACAGTTTCTTATATCGCCCGGAGGAAGAATACCAAGCTCTTCTCTTAATCTGCCCGAGCTTCCGCCGTCATCACCCACCGTAACTACCGCGGTAATATTGTTTGTATATTTTTTAATACCTTTTAAAAGCATCGAAAGCCCTGTTCCGCCCCCGATGGCAACAACTTTTGCGCCCTTATTAAGTTTACTTCTTCTGTATAATCGCTCAAGTAAAGAATTATTACCTTTTGATGAATCCATATCCATAATGGATAAAGTCGTTTTTTTCCAGCCTTTAAAAAATATAACTGCACCGACGACTATAAATATTGCTGCCAAAACATTGGAATTTAAAACCATTGCTGTCTTTCTTATAAATTCCATAATCAAATATATAGGACGAATATCCATAATGATAAGAAGTCCCAATACCATTAAAACCGAGCCTACAAATATTAAAAATAACCAGCGCTTAACATTAAGCCCCGGTATTAACCAGCCTACATCTTTAGTAACTTTTATTCTTTTGTTTTTTAAATCTACCATATTAATCCACCCAGCCTGAAACCTTTGCATTATTGTAATTTACCGGAGCAGGTGTAATGTATTCTCTAACCTGCTTTATCAATTCAAGCGAATTTTTATATTTGTTTGAAAAATGTATTGTATCAACATCCACATAATTCATGCCGCCTAAATTATTACGAATTTGCGAAGTATGAAGCAGGTGTTGAAATCTTTTTACTAATTCATAATTATTCGTATTGTCTTCTTTTGAATAATCTATAGTCAAATCAGAGTTGTAACTTTTTTCTAATGACAATTCTTGAGCAACTGTTATTCCCGTATAATCAGCGACTTTTGCCGTAATATCACCTACAGGCGCATAATATATTAGCCAATCCGAACATTTTTTTATTGCTTTTGCTATAGAGGCAGAAAAAGTAAAGTCTTCTCCCGCCATTTTATACATTGCACCATGCGGTCTTACATGCTCTATATTTAAGCCATAGGCCTTGGCAAATGACATGATTGCACCTATTTGATATACAACTATTGCTTCAAGCTCATCCTCTTTAAGTTCCACCGGACGATATCCAAACCCTTGAATATCATTAAACCCAATGTGCGCACCTATTGCGACATTCTTTTCTTTTGCTTTTAAAAGTGCTTCCCTTATTGTGAGCGGATCACCCGCATGAAAACCGCAGGAAATATTCACCGAACTTACATAATCCAAAAGCTCAAATTCATTATTATTTTTGTATATACCGTATGCCTGCGCTAAATCACAGTTGAAATCTATGTTTTTTACGGATTTTCTCTCTATTACTTCTTGCATATTTTTCTCCAATGTTTTTTATAAGAAAATTATACTACAAAAGACAAATAACAAGCTTTTTAATAAATATTTGTAAATATAATTTTACGTGCATATAATAAAAAGGGTACAGGAGAAAAATTATGTTAGAAAAATTAGAAAAATTTCAAATTACAATATTAGCACTAATACTGGCTTTTGGTTTTATTATCGGAGCCAAGATAGTAACCTCGGGGCTTGCACAAGACGGAGTTACCGTAACAGGTTCAGCATACGAAATAGTGAAATCCGATTCGGGTAAACTTAATTTTGAAATAAGTGTTCAGGCAAAAACAAAAGCCGAAGCACACAAAATTGTAAAAAAACAGCTTCCCGAAGTTGAAAAATATCTAAAGGATAAAGGTATTACGGATATTGATATAAAAAATTACCATGGGTACTACAATTATAAATATAATTCCGTTTCCGGAAACTACACAAACGAAGTTGAGAACTACAAGCTTACTCAACCTGTGGAAGCAGCATCAAAAAATGTAAACCTGATAAAAGAAGTATCTGTTGATATCCAAAATCTTTTGGACAAAGGAATTGATATAACAGATTCTCATGCTGATTATTTTTACTCAGGTCTTGCCGATTTAAAAATAAAACTTTTACAAGCTGCTACTGTTGATGCAAAAAAACGTGCCGCAGCAATGTTAAAAGCCAATAATAACAGCATAAGCAAAATTCAATCGGTAAAAATGGGTGTATTCCAAATTACTGATGTTGATTCAACAAACGTTTCAGATATGGGAATTAACGACACGTCAACAATTGACAAAAAAGTCACAGCAGTTGCCAATGTTGTGTTTAAAATAAGATAAGTTAAAAATTGAACTTATATATATGATTAAAAAGTATTGTTCCGTCATTATTAATTTGAAGTTCCTCGTCACGCGGACCGTGCGACCATCCTAACCAGCCACCGTAATTTTTGGAGCCGTCAGATTTTTGCGTATAATGAGTTGAAGCATATAAAGAATTCTTATTATCAATTTTATACTTACCACCAAAAGTAACACGATATTGTTCGGTATCATACATTTCTCTAAAACGCAGCTGAGTATTTAAAGAAAGTCTGTCAGTTAATTCTATCGGCAAGTTGTACTTAACCTCGATTGCTCCGCTCATTCTGTATGTCTCCGGAATTCCCTTAGGATCAAATAAATCCACATCAACTTTTCTGTCTGCACCGACACCGACAGAGAGCGTGCCGGCTTTTCCGAAAGAATAACTTCCGCCAAGCAAACTCAAATTTTCATCTGTTCCCCTTGAATCAAAATAATTTGAATTTGAGTAAAAACAATTTATTTTTGGTAGTCCCATAATAATCCCTTTATAATTTCCCCGTATATATATAAAGTATTTTTAGTTAATTAATTTGCCAATAATAGGTCAATTAAGCTTAACATTACTTAATGTTATATATTATTTTAAATATAATCTGATATAATATTTTATATCCCAACTATCGGAAGGAAGTTTAGTATGATATCAACTGTTAACAACAATTTTGCCCGCCCTATTTGCATGGCTAAATCAAGAAATTTAAATTTCCAAGGTAAAAAACAAGCATTAAAAGCCGCTGATAAACAATTGAAATATTCAACCGAAAAATTGTCTGTAAAAGCACTTTTTTTAAATTCTTTAACAGGAATAACAAAATTTTTATTCCATCGCCAATTTATCTTCGATACAGAAACAGGAAAACTATCAAAAATATTATCGGGGAAAAAAATTAACGACGAGCTATTAGTCACTAAAATTAAGAACTACAGCAGTCAAACGGGTAAACTTTTATCTATTGATGAGTACAAAGGCAGAAAATTATGCAGAACAATAAGTTACTACCCGGACGGTAAAACAATAAAATGGTCCAGTGAATATTCTCCTGAAAAAGATATAATCCATGAATTTTACCCTGACGGAAGGTCTTTGAAAGCAATACAATCGGATTACGGCAACAAAACTTCCAGAATGGAATATGAAGAATATTCGGGCAGGTTAACTCGTATTGAATATCGTGAAAATGACGAATTGGTTCAAATAAGAAAATACGAAAAAAACAGTGAAACTAACGAAACATATAAAAACGGAATAATTTCCGAATCCGAAACAATTTCCGAAACAGGTAATATCGTAAAATCAAATATTTATTATGACGAAAAAGGTAAACCTGTTAACGGAAAACACATATATAGAGACAAAACTTATGCAGATATTGTATGGGAAGGAAATAACGTAATTCGTACCAAATATAACAAAAACGGTGAAATATATTTTGTAAAGACAAAAAACCTTAAAACAGGCGAAGAAACAACAAAATATCATAATAAACCTAATAAAAATTAAAAAATCTTAATATCTGCTTGAATGTTTTTATACTCTCAAGTTATTATTAATAAAATAGCTTGTATAAGGGGTATGTAATTGCGCAGAATTCAACTGGCTGAAATGGCACCGCATGTGCACAGCTTCCGGCCAAACGAAAATAAAACAGATAAATTGTCAAAATGGCTTATTTCGTGGATAGTGTTATCACTAAGAGACGGCAAAATAAGACCGTTTGACCTGTTACCGTCTAAAGGAGAACTTGCGTGTCACATTGGAGTGAGCCTTGGCACCATGCAAAATGTATACAGATTTGTAGAAGATGCCGGATATATTGAATCAAAGCAAAAAGTCGGAAGTTACATTAAAGAACGAGGAAGAGAAACCTCTGCAAAATTAACTTCAAAAAAAGATTTAGCCGGCGATGTAATCAAAAAATTTCTCAAAGATAATGACTACAAAACAGGCGATGCACTTCCTTCCACAAGAAGGCTTTCTGCAATGATTGGTATTTCCAATGCTACAATAAGAACCGCTATCGCTAAATTAGTATTACA
Source organism: uncultured bacterium (assembly GCA_902803165.1). Classification (GTDB taxonomy): domain Bacteria; phylum Cyanobacteriota; class Vampirovibrionia; order Gastranaerophilales; family Gastranaerophilaceae; genus CAG-196. Next base: position 4,288 of record CADCOS010000145.1, read on the forward strand.
AGGTATTTTAGAAAAAAGGAAGAATCTTTTTATACTCACAGGTCGCTCATTTAAGTCAGACAATATAGAGGCTAAGACTCTTGTAGACAAAATTTCAGACAAAATGAAGCGATACATTAAACGTGAATTAAAGAAAGGAGACAGAATCCCTCCGAGCATGGAACTTGCATCAATGTTTAATGTAAGTATTAAAACTATTCATGATGCCGTAAAACAGCTTTGTAAAGAAGGAATTCTATACACAAGAAGGGGGAAATACGGTACTATAGTAATTGACGGGGACAAAAATACCTCTCGGGAAATTTATAATTATGAAAAAATTGAACAAAAAATTCGTGAATACATAGTTTCTAATTGCAATACCGGTGATAAACTTCCTCCGATTAAGACTTTGTCAAAGCAGTATGAAACAAGTGAAAAGACCGTAAAAAAAGCCCTTGATAATTTAGCTGAAGAAGGCTATATAACATTTATGCGCGGACGCTACGGCGGAACTTTTGTTACCGATATACCGCGAGACTCAAATGAAGCATATACATGGCTCGCCGTAAATTCCGAATTTTTGAGCGGCGAAAATTAATAAAGCCTAACCCGTACACAAATACTATTTTACTTGTTTGCCACTTGCAAAATCCAATAAGCATGGTATTATAAATCATGTAAAAAATAATAAAAGGAGACATATCATAGCTAACGAAGACAGAAATGCCGCAAAAAGCGCAGGCAAAGAAAAACCGCTCATAAACGAAAAAATCAGAGCGAAAGAAGTAAGATTAATTGATGAAAACGGTGAAAATCACGGTATTGTACCAACATCACAAGCATTAAGAATGGCTGAAGAAGCAGATTTAGATTTAGTGGTAATAAGTCCTAATCAAGCTCCGCCTGTTGCAAAAATTCTGAATTTCGGTAAATACAGATATGAACTCGAAAAGAAAGCTAAAGAAGCTAAAAAGAAACAACACGTAGTTGATATTAAAGAAATAAAAGTGCGTTATAAAATTGATACGCATGATTATGAAGTAAGACTTAAAAATATAAGAAAATTCATATCACAAGGTAACAAAGTTAAGATTATTGTTATGTTGAGAGGTCGTGAAATGCAGCATTCACACTTGGCGGTTGAACTTGCCGAAAAATTTGTTGCGGATTTAGCGAACGATCCTATAACTGTTGAGAAAAAGCCTATGATAGAAGGCAGAAACGTAACAGTTTGGCTTGCCCCTCAGGCATAGCAAT
>CADCOS010000146.1 GCA_902803165.1 uncultured bacterium
AAATGACTTTCAATTTAATACAGTTATATCAAAATATCGTGAATTAACAAATGCTATATATGACTGGCGCGGTAAAAAGCGTGAATTAAATGGTGAAGACAAAAATGTATTCAGTTTTGCTGTAGAATCGCTGGTAAAATTAATGTCACCCGTAACGGTTCATATGTCAGAAGAAATATGGCACGAGCTTGGGCATGAAGATTCTATCCATGAGCAAAAATGGTGCAAATGGGACGAAAATTTAGCTAAAGCAAGCAAACTTACTCTTGTTGTTCAGGTGAATGGTAAAGTTAAGGACAAAGTAGAAGTTGACGAAGGGGTAAATGACGATGAACTAAAAGCGATTGCCCTATCAACTGAAAAAATCAAAGAACTTACAGCAGGAAAAGAAATTGTGAAAACAATTGTCGTTCCAAAAAAATTAGTAAATATAGTTATAAAAGGATAATAATAGAGCCGGTTTAATACCGGCTTTATTTTTTAATTATTTTCTTAAGTAATCTTAAGTATTTTTTTATACTATCATTAATATTATTTTTATTATCTTTTAAAAATAGATTTGTAATGTTATAATCCTCTTTGAAACCATATTCTCTAAGTAAAATATCTATATTGTATGTTTTATCAAAATTTCCAATAATAAGAGCAGAAGAGTTATCCATGTTATCAGATAAAGATTCTGCCAATTTTCTTGCATCATCATTACTAAGATACGGCCAGAAGTTTCTTGCAAAAAGTACAGTATTTTTTAATTTATTAAATTTAACATCATCTAATATATTTGATATTGAAAATTTAACATGATTTTTTAGATTTTCTTTTGCGCTTATACAAATTCTAGAAAAATTTATACCATTATTATCAAAATATTGCTTATAACCGTTGGATAAATTACTGTTTATAAAATATTGTTCGAAGTCCTCTATTGTATATTTACCAGCTTTTGCCAGAGTAATATGTCCTTCATCTATATCTCTTGCAGATACCGGAAAATATTTAGATGCTTTTTGAAGTCCAATGGAATCCAATAGTTTTGCGATAAAAGAATATACTTCTTCTCCATCAGAACAAGCATGTATTATTACTTTAACTTTAGATACATCTTTATATTTATTTTCAAAAAAATTAACAATCTTTGTAAAATCGATATCACCTCTGAACATACATGTATCACCACGATATTTAAGTGTTCCGTTTTGATTAAAAACTTCATGCTTGTATGATTTAAAAGTTGGTAAATATTTACTGTAATCGTTATTTATTGCAATCATATCCAATTAAAAACTTGTAAATATAAAATTTGCTGATGTGTATATTTTATGATAAACTTTAAATATAGATTTGATTATGGTTGTTATAGTTAATTCTACCGAAAAATAAAAAAAAAGGGCGTTTGGCGCAGTTGACTCTGCCGAAAAAATCCGAACCATTGAGGATTTTTGAGAGGTAGCATCTGAACCAAATTAAATTAAATAAACGGGCGTTTGGCGCAGTTGGTAGCGCATCTGAACGACATTCAGAGGGTCACAAGTTCGAGTCTTGTAACGCCCACCATAAAAAGAGGATAGATTTTTTCCAGCCTCTTTTTATTGCACAGTTTTGAAGAGTAACGAACTTGTGACCTAACAATGTTCGAGCGACCTGTGAGCAGAGTGCAAAGTTGTTTTGCTTTGTAGTGCAATCAGCACAAAAAGCAAAACACGAAGACACGTTTAATGCAAACAGGTCAAGACAGTCTTGTAACGCCCACCATAAAAAGAGGCTAGTTTTTTCCCAGCCTCTTTTTATTTCACCAATACAATATAGGTTTCAATATTAAGTATTGTAAACTTTTCATAAAAAGCTTGCAATTATAATTAAAATGTGTATAATATGAAGCATAGAGGGTTACAAACTTGTTTAGGCGTGTATGAGAGCTTTTTCAAATATCGCAAATCAAGTATTTACCCACAGTAGTAGATAAAGTGTATAGGAGATTTATCATGAACAAAGAAGAATTAGTAAAAGAAATTTCTAAGAAAACAAAACTTTCTCAAAAGATTTCATCTGATGTATTATCAGCTACATTAGAAATTATCCAAAAAACTGTTGCTAAAGGCAAAAAAGTTACTTTGGTTGGTTTCGGTACTTGGGAAGCTCGTAAGAGAGCTGCTAGAATCGGCAGAAACCCTCAAACTGGTAAAGAATTGAAGATTGCTGCTAAGACAGTTCCTGCTTTCTCAGCTGGTAAATCATTCAAAGAACTTGTTAAGTAGTTTCTTTGTTTAAAGGTTTAAGGTGCGTATCTTTATTGATATGCACCTTTTATTTTGATATTTATGACGAATTTTTTAAAAAAAAATTATTTTTATTTTTTTATTTCAATATTTTTTATTTCAGGCATTGTTTTGAGGCTAAACGGATATCTTATTAATCGTCCGTTATGGCATGACGAGTGTTCTCTTGCGCTGTCAGTAATATCAACGGACAATTTTCAATGGGCTAAAACATTATTACATAACCAATCTGCACCGATTTTATTTATGGGTTTGACGAAATTCATTTCATTGATATTTGGTACAAAAGAACTTGTCCTTCGATTTATACCGCTTATTTCAGGAATAATTTCGTTATATTTATTTTACAGACTGACTTTAGACTTGTTCAAAAAGAAATTTTCCATATTAGTTACAAACTTTTTATTTTGTTTTAATTTACAATTAATTTATTACACACAAGAATTCAAACAATACTCGTCTGATGTATTTATAACCGTCGGATTATTATATTATACAAACAAATATGATTTTTCGAGACTTGATTTTAAACAAACTTTAATCATATCCGCAATATTTAGCATATTACCTTTAATGTCACTTCCTTCCGCACTTATTATTATCGCATTTCTTATATCGCAAATTATTGAAAATAAAGGTTATATTATAAAAAAGGTAATATGCTGTGCAATACCTATACTTGCAATTTCTACCATATATTTTTGCACGCTTCTTTACAAATCAAAAGCTAACCAACTTTCATTATATGAATCTTATTGGGATATCGGATTTATAAAATTATCTCTTACACATATTTTGAATCTGATAAAATTTAATAATGATTGGTTTTTCTATCCTAATGCTCATTATTTATTAATGTCAATAATAACAACATTTGGCATTGCATATTCATACAAATTAAAAAAATATTTTCTTCCCCTAATTTTATTATTAGGGATTCTTGTATCCGCTTTAAATATTTACCCATTGTTTCAAAGAATCTCTCTTTGGCTTATCCCTATAATAATACTATTTATAGGAATATTTACCGAAACTTTTTGTTCTAATGTTAAAAAGACCTTATTAACATCGGTATTATTTATATTATTATTTTATAATTACAATCCGATTAATTTTTTAAATAAATACTCCGAAATTTTTGTTAAAACCTATAATGCAAGAAATTCTATGGAATATTTAAGTAAAATATACACTCCTGAAACTTATATAATCATAAATTCAGCTTCCGATTCAGAGTATGAATACTATTCCGATTATTATCAATTTTATACAAATAAAACAGGCATTATAAATCTACCTGAATATAATAAAGAACTCTATTTTAAAATTTTAAACAGCCTGCCAAAAAATAAAAAATACATATTCTACTACGCCTACGATTACGGTCATTCGCCGGTTATTCCGTTTTTATGTGAATGGTGTAATAAAAATAAAAAAGTCCTTTTTTCAAAAGAATTCTATAACTCTGTAATTATTAAAATTGAAAATTAACTTTGTCAATTTTATAAACCTTGTGTATAATAAGGCTATGACGACTGAATTAAAAAATATTAAAGACGAATTAGAAGAAAGAGAATATGAAACACTTTCTCCTTATGCGACAAAATGCAAAGAATCGAAAGGGAGAAAGGAACCAAGACATGAAGATTTTCCTATAAGGACCGAATTTCAAAGGGATAGAGATAAAATTCTTCATTCAAAATCTTTTAGACGTCTAAAACACAAAACACAAGTTTTTTTATCACCCTATAATGACCACTTCAGAACTCGTTTAACCCATACACTTGAAGTGTCGCAAATAGCAAGAACAATATCAAGAGCATTAAAACTAAATGAAGATTTAACCGAAGCTATAGCACTAGGGCATGATTTGGGACATACGCCGTTTGGACATTGCGGAGAAGGTATTTTAAACGAAATTCTTCCGAACGGATTTTTTCACAACTTGCAAAGCGTTAGGGTTGTTGAAGTTATAGAAAATATGAACTTGTGCCAAGAAACCATTGACGGCATTTTAACTCACTCATGGGGGTACAAGCCTAAAACGCCCGAAGCGCAAGTTGTCCAATATGCCGATAAAATAGCTTATATAAACCACGATATAGAAGACTCTGTGAGAGCGGGCGTAATCTCGGAAGAAGATCTTCCAAATGATTGCAGAGAATACTTCTCATCAAATCAATCCGACAGATTAGCAAAAATGATTACTAACGTAATCACTTCCTCCTTTGATTCGCCTAATGTTTCAATGACAGAGGAATGCTGGCATTACGTAAAAAAATTAAGAGAGTGGATGTTTCAGCACGTATACCTCGATCCGGTTACTAAAGCGGAAGAGAAAAAGGCAAGAAATATAATTAAGTCATTATATGATTATTATGCCGAAAAAATCTCAGGATTTACAAAAGAAGACGATATTCCGACCGTTCTGGGGGATTATATTTCCGGAATGACAGACCAGTATGCAATCAGGAAATATATTGACCTGTTCATTCCAAAACCGCTTGCCGAAGGAATGAACGACGAAGCACTCTTTAGGAAATTGCAAAATGAAGCTGATTAAATATAGCCTGCATACCGGAAAAGAAAACATGCAAATTGATTCGGACTTGCTTGAGAATGCTATACTGAATAAAAGCAGCGAACCTGTTTTCAGACTATACGGATGGTCGCCTAAATGTGTTTCTTTAGGGCGCAACCAATCAGAAATAAGTACCGCATCCGGTATTGATATAGTCAGGCGAATTACAGGCGGAAGAGCTTTACTGCACGATAATGAAGTAACTTACAGTTATATTTCTCCAATATCTGTTATTCCCGACGGAGAAAGTGTTATACAATCATACAAATATATTTCCGGATTTTTGATTAATTTTTTTAAAACGCTTAATATTGAATTAGATTTTGGCGGAGAAAAAAAAGGAGCATCAAGTCACGATTATTGTATGCTTATTTCAACAGGCGCTGATGTCTGCTATAAAGGCAGAAAAATTATAGGCTCGGCTCAGTGCAGGAAACAAGGATATCTCCTTCAACACGGTTCAATTCTGTTTGATTATGATAAAGAGTTATTGGAAAATTTATTTAATGAAAATGTTTCGGCTAATTCAATCTGCACAATAAATGAAATCCTCCCTGATTTATCGAGAGAGGATTTCGTAAAAAAGTTTGAAGAATTTATTACTAATGAACTTTAGCCATTAAAACATTTTCAACATCATCTGCAATAAGTTCAGGTTTTAATCTGTACTTGTTATAAAGAACATCCAAACTATCTCTGTCCGTAAATTCTTTATATGAACCGTAGTTTATAACTTTCATATCCGAATAAGAATAAAAAGCAGATATCATTTCGCCAAAACCACCGTCAAGAAGACCGTCTTCAAGAGTTATAACAAGTTTATGATTAGATTTTAATTTGTTCATTAAATCCGTATCAACTCCTGTTATAAATCTTGGGTTGATAACTGTTGGCATAAATCCGAATCTGTTTTTAATTTCTTCAGCAGCTTTAAGCGCAAGTCCATAGAAGTTACCCAAGCCTAAAATAGCTACTCTTTCTCCTTCTTGAGTTACTTTATATTTGTTTAAAACAGAATAGTCCGTTTTATCTTCTATACCCGTCGATACAAGCTCAACATTCGGAACTCTTATTGCAACAGGATAATCTTTTTGATTTACACTCCAATCAAGCATTTTCATATATTCTTCTTTATTCGTCGGTGCAAGATAAACCATATTCGGAATATTTTTAATCAAAGGAATATCAAACGTACAAAGATGAGTTGCGTCTGCCCCTGATATTCCGCCCCAATAAACGAGCATTGTCAAAGGAGATTTATTTAATGCCAAATCTTGAGACAATTGGTCGTATGTTCTCTGTACAAATGAACTCATAACAGCCCAAATTGGTTTTGCACCTGACTTTGCTAACGCTGAAGCATAAGCACAAGCATGTTCTTCAGCAATACCTGCATCAGTATATTGTTTTCCGAGTTTATCCCTGAAGCTTTTATCCCATCCGAACACTCCCGGAGTAGCAGCATTAATAGCTATAACCGTTTTATCTTCTTTTACTTTTTTCAAAATATAATCATTAGTTATTGAATTATAACTTTCTTCAAAAACTTGCTCAGTTTTATTTTCATCTAATGTACCCGGAAGAATCCAGTGAAAAGCCTCTCTGTTATCTTCCGCAATTTTGCATCCCTTACCTTTTTGTGTACAAATGTGAACTACTACAGGGTGATCAATATCTTTTACTTTATTGAAAGCTTCAATTAAATCAGAAATGTTGTTTCCGTCTTTTACAAAATAATAATCATACCCTAAACTCTTGAAGAAATTGCATTCAGCACTTCCTCCGGTTTCTCTTAAAAGTTTCAAATTATCATAAAGTCCGCCATGGTTTTCTGCAATAGATTGATCATTATCATTTACTATTACAATAAAATTAGAACCTAATACGGCGCCGTTATCTAAGCCTTCTAAAGCTTCACCGCCGCTTAATGAACCGTCACCGATAAATGCAATCACATTATAATGCTCTTCTTTCAAATCCCTTGCTTTAGCTACACCTGAAGCTAAACTTACGGAAGTCGAAGTATGACCGACTTTAAATAGGTCGTACTCACCTTCTTCCGGAGCGGTATAGCCTGTATAAGTATGATATTTTTCAGGATTCGTAAAGCCTTCTTTTCTTCCGGTTAAAATTTTATGAGGATAACATTGATGCGAAACATCAAATACAAATTTATCCGTCGGCGCATTGAATACATAATGCATAGCAATTGTCGCTTCTACTATACCCAGATTCGGTCCGAAATGACCGCCTGTAGTATTAACTTTTTTTATTATAAGTTCCCTGATTTCACCCGCTAAACCGTTCATCTCATCCAAGGACAATGTTTTTAAGTCTTTTGGTGAATTTATTTTGTCTAATATCATAGAATTTACCACCCTTTAATGTTTGTGTTTTTTAAACCTTACACCCTCTACTTCATGAACATCTTCAGTCACAATAAAAGCATGCGGATCCACGTCATGAACTGTGTCTTTTAATTTTGCCATATCGAATTTATTTACTACACAGTATGTCAAAATTTTTTCTTGTCTTGAATACCCGCCCATTGTCTTCATATAAGTCACACTTGTATCAAGTTCTTTCATAATTGCATCGCCAATTTCACGGGAATAGTCTGATACAATTCTGACGGACTTAGCCTTATCCAAACCTTCCAATACAGAGTCTATAGTTTTTGATGCAATATAATAAGTTAAAATTGAATAAAACGCTCTGTCCCACTCAAAAAGAAAGCCTGCTCCGGCATATATAAAAAGATTTATAAACATTAAAAGCTCGCCGACTGAAACAAATTTTAATTTCTTTGAAAGAACAATAGACACCATTTCTGTTCCGTCAAGTGATGCATTATTCCTTAAAATCAAACCGACGCCCAAGCCTAATAAAATACCGCCGAATATTGTTACAAGAAGCAAGTCTTCCGTTATATGACGAAATTTTGAAACAATATTAGTTGCAACAGACAGCATCACTATTGCAAAAAACGTATTTATTACGAACTTTTTCCCGATTGTTTTGTAAGCCAATAAAACAAACGGAATGTTTATACAAAAGATAAGCAAACCTAAATTCCAACCGGTAATATAGGAAGCCATCATTGAGATACCAATTACTCCGCCGTCAATAATTTTATTTGGTAATAAAAACATTTCTAAAGCAACCGCAACTATAAAAGCTCCGATTATTAAAAAAAACGCGCGCTTTAAAAATTCAAAAAATAAGTCTCTTTTAGTTTTCTTCATTTTTTGAACTTTTTTTCGTCTTTGAAAAAACATCCCTTTCCCCCTCTGTCTTAGGATAAATGTACCTGTTTATTTTCCTTTACCCATTAATTTATCAAATATACTTATATGCTTTGATTCTTCTCCTTTGTGTTTTATACCCAAAATTGATTCCAAGTCAGTTTTTAAAGTTGTTAAATCTTCATACTTTTTCAAAAGCCCGCCCATACATACGGAAACATCGCCTGTTTCTTCGGATACAACCAAACACGCTGCGTCTGATACTTCAGACATACCAATCGCCGCCCTGTGACGTGTTCCGTATTTCCAGCTCAACTTAGGATCTTCGGTCAAAGGCAGAAGTACACCGGCTGACAAAATACGATTCCCGTCCATTACTAATGCTCCGTCATGGAGAGGCGTATTAGGATGGAATATTGTCAATATTAACTCTGCTGAGACTTTTGCATCCAAAGTCGTCCCGACTTCCGAATAAACCAAATTGCTTTCAGGCTGCTTAAATACTATTAAAGCACCTGTTTTTGTTTTAGTAAGATATTTTACTGCTTCAATAATTTCTTTTACAACATCTACATCACGATCTTCATTTTCACCGTATGTTCCGCCTGCAAAAAATATCCGTCTTATAAAACCGGGTTGACCTAAATAACCGAGAAATCGTCTCAATTCAGGCTGAAATATAACGATTAAACTCAAGGCAATTAAAGAAACTAACGTTTTAAAAAATACACCTACTATTTGTAAGTTGATAACTATCAAAACTTCGCTGAAAATCCACGCAAAAAACAAAATAAATAAACCTTTAACAAGCTTTTCGGATTGTGTATTTTGAATAAATTTTCTGTAAAAAACAAGTAAAAGAATCGCTATTAAAAGTATTTGAAAAATATTACGCCAATTTAAAGCCCAATTCATTTGGCTTAACATACCGCGAATAAACTCTAATAACGTCTCTGTCATTACTTTCTCAACCTATCAGGAATATTTTCTAACGCCAACAAATCCTCAAGGGACTCTCTATTAACTATAATATCAGATTGTGAATTATTTACAAGTACCATTGCAGGTTTTTCTACCTTGTTATAATTTGAGGACATTGAATAATTGTAAGCTCCCGTATTATATACACAAAGAATATCGCCTGTTCTAGGGGAAGGTAATTTAATATTTTCTATTAAAACATCCCCGCTTTCACAGTATCTTCCTGCTATTGTCACGGTTTCATCAGCTCTTCCATCCGTATTATTTGCTATTTCTGCAATATACTC
>CADCOS010000147.1 GCA_902803165.1 uncultured bacterium
ATCACAGTTGGTAGGTATGCGTGGTTTGATGGCAGACGCACAAGGTCAAATCGTCGACATGCCTATTACATCAAACTTTAAAGAAGGCTTGTCAGTAACTGAATACATTATTTCTTCTTACGGTGCAAGAAAAGGTCTTGTAGATACGGCGCTTAAAACAGCTGACTCCGGTTACCTGACAAGAAGACTTGTTGACGTAGCTCAAGACGTAATCATCAGAGAAGGTGATTGCGGCGGAGAAAGATATATCAACATGAAACCGATTATGGATGGTGATACAGTTGTTGTTCCTTTAATCGACAGATTGTTAGGAAGAACTGTTGCACAAGATATATTTGATGAAGACGGTAAAACATTGTTGGTTGCAAAAGATACAACAATGGACAGAAAAGATATAAAGAAGATTTCTCATTTAAATCTTTCTGAATTAAAAGTTCGTTCAGGTTTGACTTGCGGCTTAGAATACGGTGTTTGCCAAAAATGTTACGGCTGGGCAATGACTACACAAAAACTTGTTGATGTAGGTGAAGCAATCGGTATTATAGCAGCTCAATCAATCGGTGAACCTGGTACACAGTTAACAATGAGAACATTCCACACAGGTGGTGCCGTAGGCGTAAAAGAAGCTACAAGAGAAGTAGATTCAACAGTAGCTGGTACGGTTTCTTCAAAACTTAAAACAAGAGAATTGAGAACTCGTCACGGTGATATCGTTAAAGTTTCTATTTATGAAGCTGATATTGAAGTCGTAAGCGGTAAAAAATCAGAATCTTATCATATACCGGCAGGTGCTACGGTATTCTTTGAAGACGGACAAAAAATCGAAAAAGGATATAAACTCGCAGAATATAGACCAAATGCTAATGACAGCGGTCGTTTAACAGAAAAAGCAACGAAGGATATTAACTCTGATATTTCCGGTGAAGTTTTATTCGAAGACTTTATAGCTGATGAAAAGAAAGACAGACAGGGAAACATTTCCAGAACTGCAAATAAAAACGGCATAGTTTGGATTATTGGCGGCGATGTATACAATTTACCTGGCGGTTCTAAAGTATTAGTTGCTGATGAACAAAAAGTTAAAGCCGGTGACAAATTGGCTGAAACACTTATGATTTCTGAACACGGCGGTGAAGTAAGATATGCTGAAGATTTAGAAATCGAAGAAGTTAAATCAGGTAAGAGTAAAATCAAAAAGATTGTTCACGGTAAAGAAATTACAATTGTAATTGCTTCTTTGACTCCTAAGAATGCGACATTCGAGCAAACGAAGAAAGAACAATTGTGGACAGTTAAGAAATCAGGTGAAAAATATATCGTAAAAGCTCCTGTAGATACTACAGTTGAAAACGGTATGATACTTGCCGAATTGGTTGATGATGAATGTGCAGTTACTTCATCAGGTGAAATAAGATATTTAGATGTAGAAGTTGACGAAAATCAAATCGTAACAAAACCGGGTAATATAGTATTTGTACCTGAAGAAGTCCACCAAATTAACAAAGATTCATCATTGAAGATGGTAGAAAACGGTACTTTTGTAACAGCAGGTACAGAAGTTGTTAAAGATATTTATTGCCACATTGACGGTATTGTTGAATTTAAAGAATTCAACGATGTAATACACGAAGTGACCGTAAGACCTGGAGAAGTACACACACTTCCTAATATTTCCGAATTAAAAGTTGAAGAAGGTGCTGTTGTAGAAGCAGGTACTACAATTGCTAAAGGTGTAAAGGCAAAAGAAACTTCTATCGTAACATTAATGGAAATGGATTTTGATGATTTAGACATAGATGACTTGGATGAAGAAATTGATACAAGCTCGCTTGAAGAAGAATCTCTTGAAGATAAACCTGTTCAAATTTTGATAAGACCTGTTCAACCTATGTATATTGAACCAAAAGAAGTTTCAATTAAGTTTAATACTACGGATGAACTTATAAATATTGTTCCTGTAACACAGTTACAGTTCAAAGATGGTGCAAGGGTTCGTAATTTAGACGGTGCAACTCTTACAAGAACTTCTTTAGTTCTTCAAATGCAAGGCTACCTATCTCACTTAAAAGGTTTGGTAGAACTGGATGAAAAGGGTGAGTTGAAAGTTGTAGTATTGGAAACATTGATTGTTCGTCGTGAACAAGAAGGTACTTCAATGATGAATTCATCATTGCAGACATCACTTCTTGTAGAAAACGGACAGGTAATCGAACCAAAAACTGCCGTTGCAAAAACAGAAGTTCTTGCAATCAATGACGGTACAGCCTCTATTAAGGGTGACATAGCCGAATCAAGAAGACTTCTTATTAACTGTGACAACTATGAAACAGTTGTTTCAACAAAGAATAAACCTTCCGTTAAAAAAGGTGATTTTATTAAACTTGATTCAGAACTTGCTTCTTCAGGAGAAACTGCTCCTGTATCAGGTAAGATAGTTGATGTTTCGGCAAAATCAGTTACAATCAGAAACGGTCGTCCTTACTTGATAAGCCCTGGTACAATGTTACAGGTTAATGAGGGTTCTTTGGTACTAAGAGGCGATATGTTAGCATCATTAGTATTTGAAAGAGAAAAAACAGGCGATATCGTCCAAGGTTTGCCGAGAGTTGAAGAACTTCTTGAAGCTCGTAAGCCAAAAGATTGTGCAATATTAGCAGAAACTGACGGTGTTGCCGAAATCGAGATTGAGGATGATGTTCCTAGATTATTCTTGGTTTCTGATGAAGGTTCAAGAACTGAAATTAAATTTGCAATTGACGCCAGCATCGTTGTACAAAATAAACAAAAGATTAAGAAAGGTCAGCCTTTAACAAGCGGTCCTCTTAATCCGCACGATGTAATAAGACTTTGCGGACCGGAAGAAGCTCAGCAATATTTGGTTGATGAAGTACAGAGAGTTTACCGTTCGCAGGGTGTAGAAATTGCAGATAAACACATTGAAATTATTGTACGTCAAATGACAAAGAAAGTTCGTATAGTTGATTCAGGTGATACAAATTTACTGCCTGGTGAACTTGTTGAATTCCAAACATTTGAGAATGAAAATAAAGCAGTCAGAGAACATGAAGGACAAGAAGCAACTTGTGAATATATGTTGTTAGGTATCACAAAAGCTTCATTGAACACTGAAAGCTTTATTTCAGCAGCTTCATTCCAAGAAACTACAAGAATCTTGACCGAAGCAGCCGTAGACGGTAAGAAAGACTTATTAAGAGGTTTGAAAGAAAACGTAATTATAGGTCGTTTGATACCGGCAGGTACAGGATATCATCATTTGTCATTTGCAAATGAAGAACGTGACAGAGAAGCTCAAAAAAGAGCTGCTCAACAGAGAAATCAGGCAAGAAAACCTTCAGCTATTTTAGAAGAGATAGAAGGAATGTTTGGTTCTCCGGAACTGGCTTCTTCTGATGCGATAATACCTGATGAAGAATAGGTAATATTCAAAAATAAAAAACACAGGCGATTATTAACAATCGCCTGTGTTTTTGTATATAAAAATAAATTTTATAACGGTTGTTTTGGCATTTTTACAGGAGAACCTAAAAGATTTTTAAAAGCTTCTTTGCTGCCCATTAAAAGTTTATTTGTTATGTCTTTTGCCAATCTGTTTTGGGCTATTGCGAGCGGTGTATATGAATCTTTAAGGATGCTGTTATAAACGTCTGCATGGGTATCATGTATTTTAGCAAGATCGTTATATTCTTTCGCAATTTTGTTTTTATTTTCAATATTTTCTTCTGCTTTATATTGGTCTTTTAGTTTGTTAAGTTTTGTTTTTAATTCTTCAATCGCACTTTCTTCTCTTATCATTGACAGTCGAACTGTTTCTAATTCTTTAGCTGTTCTTATATAAAGTTTACAAGCTCCTGTCGCGAGATACTTTTCAGCACCCATTTTTAATCCTAAATCATTCTCTTTCATCATTTCTTGGGCAAGTTTAAAAGCATCATCAGGATAAAGGTGTTGCGACATTACTTTAAAGAAAGTACTCATGTAATATTCTTCTGTATTTTTTTTGCATAAGTCGCGTTCTTCTTGTGTAAGGAACGGGTTTAATTTACCGTTGAGAGTGTTTTCAATGTATATTTGATTAAGTCTGTCGTTAAACGCATTAAAATTATCAATATCTTGTTTGGTCCAACCATAAATTTTTGCATTAAGCACTCTGCCTTTGAGATCCGTTTTCAAGACAGGATTTGTCGGGTTAGTTACATTTCTTGAATATATTTCCCATACGCCTTTTGTTTTTCCTTGTATAGGGATTCTTGCTATACTTACCATATCTGTTACCTCACATTATTTTGAAATCTTAGGCATTTTTGGGCCTTCTTTACCATAAATTAAGTTGAACAAATTTTTATCAAAGTCTTGTTTCATACTTTCCCTTCTTTCGAGCTGTTCTTTTACAAGTTCTGCGTATTTACCTGTTAAAATTGTATTATATTTACTGACAAGTTTGTTATATTTATCAGCTAATGTGTTATATCTTTTTGCTGTTCTGATTTTGCTTTTTTCTTCTTTTTTAGAATCGTACTGAGTTTTTAGTTCTTTCATCTGAGAACTTGTAGTTTCCATAGATTCTTCTAAATCAAACATTTTGATTTTTAAATCGGAAATTGCTTTTGCTGTTTTTAAATATTCTATGCTTGCATTATCTTTAAAATAATCAGTAATTGGAGCGTAGCTTTCATTTACGGCAAAAATCATTTTAATAGCTGTTTCTAGTGCAGTTGAAGAATCTATAACACCTGATGTTTCGCGGAAGAAATCTTTTAAAAATGCATTATCAGCTTCTCTTTGAGCAAGTTCTCGTTCGGAAGTGCTAAGGAAAGGGTTATAGCCTCCGTCGATAGTTTCTTTATGGTAGCTTTCTCCTAATTTGCTTGTAATTCCGTTAAATACTCTTTTTTGTTCTTTTGTCATGTCGTCAACAGAAACTGTATATTGACCGCATGTTATTGTTGCATTATTAGCTTTTTTGCCAATATTTTCATCAATTTTGTAATTTTTTATAGAATCCAATACTTCACTTAAATTTTTTTTGAAATCCTTTTGTAAAACATCAATATCTCTTAATTTTAAAACAGCGTCTTCTCTTTTGAAAAAAACATCAAGTGCTGCCAAATTCATTTTAGTTGCATCTATAATTTTAATAGCAGGTTCAAATGCTTTCGGCTGCGGTAAAAATTCTGATGTTTTATTGATAAAAGTCATTATAAAATGATTGTCAACTGATTCTTGGGCTTGTTTGCGTTCTTCTTGTGTTAAAAAAGGATTATACTTACTTTGAATAGTCATTTTACGGTGCATACTTGCTAATGAGCTAATTATTTGTCTTAATTTTTCTGTTTCTTGCGCGTTAATTACAGAGGATTTTGTGATATTGTTTGTTCCTTTGTTAAAGAGTTCTGTTGTTCTGAGAACGTTGGTTTTTCCTATTGTCGGCATATTTATAATCCTTTCAAAAAAGTGGTTGTAATATCTTATAAACCCCTAAAAAAAATTTTTGTCTTTTTTTTGCTAATCTTAATAATTTTTTACAATTCTAATTTGGATTATTGTATAATATCCTTATGGGGATGAGAAAGTTTTTATTTATATTATTTATATTTATAATCCTTTGCAGTCCGTGTTATGCGATTAAAATCGGATTGCAGACTGAGGTCGGCAGGACTTATATAGGAGCTTCAACGAAAGCTGAAATTATTGACTGCAAGACAAACAAACTCGTATATAATTTGGAAAAAATGAAGGGATATGAGTTTAAACCTTATAAAGATTGTATAGCAATAAAAGTTGACGGACAGTTTAAAAAAATAAACAGTAACAGGGTTGTCATAAAACCCGAGGCGGGTGGTTTTGTCAGTGTTAAGCGAAAATGGTATAGAGGACATTTTCAGCTTTATAACGACGGTTCCGGATTAACAGTAATAAATGATATACCTATAGAACAGTACCTAAAAGGTGTTGTTCCTTCAGAAATGCCTTCGGGCTGGGAGCATGACGCTCACAAAGCACAGGCAATTGCAGCCAGAAGTTATGCTCTTGCGAATTTAGGTAAACGAGGGAAGTACGGTTATGACTTAAAAGATACTCCGGAAGATCAAGCCTATGGCGGAGCAAGTGCTGAAACAGTTCACACTAATGATGCGGTTTCGGAAACAGAGGGTATTGTTCTTGTATATGACGGGAAAATTATTCCTGCATTTTATTCTGCATCAGCAGGCGGTAAAACACGTTCATCGGGGCAAGTTTGGACAAAAGATTTGGAGTGGCTTCCTTCTGTTCCTTCTTTTGATGACGGTGTTAAAAAAAACGGGCATGGTGTCGGTATGAGTCAGTACGGAGCGAATAATCTTGCTAAAAAAGGTTATAATTGCTATCAAATTTTAAAATATTTTTATTCGAATGTAAGATTTGCAAAAATTAAGCCTGAATATTATAAATAGATTTAAAGGAAAAATTATGAAAACAGCTCAAGTATATGGTAATAATATAGTAATCAAAGATGTAGAGGACATAAAGCTAAATAACAGAAAAGGTGCGGTTGTTAAGGTTATCGGCTGTGGTTTGTGCGGCTCTGATATTGTAAAATTTAAGCATAAAATAGTGCATGACGGAGCGGTTTTGGGGCATGAAATAGTTGCGGAAATTATAGAAATTAATTCCGAAACGGATTTTAAAGTCGGGGATAAAATAGTTTCATCACATCACATACCGTGTTTTGAATGTACATATTGCAGGCATGGAAATTATTCTATGTGTAAGCATTTTAAAGAAACAAATATTGTTCCGGGCGGATTTAGTGAAAAAGTTTATCTTTCTGAAGAGCATCTTAAAAATGTAGCTCATTTAGTTCCTAAGAATATATCTGATGAAGAAATTTCTTTTTATGAACCTTTAGGATGTTGCATAAGGGCTATAAAAAGATGCGGTTTATCAACCGGTGACAGTGTCTTGGTTGTAGGTTTAGGTTCGATTGGACTAATTATGGCAGAAGGATTAAAGGCATACGGATACAAAGTTTACGGATGTGATTTAATTGAAGATAGGATAAATTTGGCATCTTCACGAGGAATTGAATCTTTTAATTCAATTAATTTGGATGAATTTAGTGAGATAATAAAATCAAAAACAGAATCCCTTGGTGTTGATGCTGTTTTTATGACTTCAGGTGCGGATAAAGCGATTGATGTAGCTATAAAAACAATTAAAATGGGCGGAAAAATTCTGGTATTTTCAAGTACACCGTTAAGCAGCGGTTATCCTAATAATGAAATATATTATAAAGAATTAACCGTTATGGGAAGTTATTCTCCGTCACCTAAAGACTTAAAAGATTCTTTCGATTTAATTGTGTCAAAAAAAGTCAATGTTTCCAATCTCACGACAGTTTACAATTTGAATGATATTCAACATGCTTTTGATGATACAGTTTCAAATAAAATCTTTAAGGCATATATTAAAATGTAATTACAATTCAGCCGGACACTTTCCTTTTTTAAGCATTTCAATCAAAGGTAGAAGAAATTCCTCATCTCCTTTGCCTTCTGCTTTAAGCGCATAATAGGAAATTTCTGCAAGGTCTTTGCATATACCGAGAATAGGGGTTTTTCCGATTTTTGCGTGTACTGCAGCTCTTGCTGCCATATATCTAAGTTCTTTAATTTCATTTATCGTGAATTTGTTTAAGAGAGTTTCAGCTTCTTCAAATGCTGCTTTTGAATACATAACGCCTCTGTATAATGCCGGAATTGAATATTCCAAACCTCCGCCTACACAGTCATGATTTCTGATTTCGATAAAATTTCTTAAACGAACTTCAGGGAAAAATAAATTTGAGTGCAATTTCCAATCATCCATGACAGGATAAAATTCTTCAAATCCCTTATCCATAAACTGTTTAAAAGTCAGTTTTCCTTCTAAATTAATTATTCTGTTATTTCTGTTAATAAATATCATAGGGGTTTCAAGCAGAGTGTTAATATAATCTTTAAAACCCATATCTCTTTTAAAATCTGTTGCGAATCCGCATCGTTCATTGTCGGTATTAAGCCAGGCAAGTGCCCTAAATGATTTATAGCCTGTGTCCACTCCGCCCCTTATTTTAGAGTTTGCAAACATAGCTGTTGCAAACGGCATCATAATGTTTGCAAAACGGAACTTTCTCATAGAATCCTCTTCGGAGGAATAATCTACTCCGACCTGGATTCCTGCTGTTTCTCTCATCATAACATCGGAAAGTATACCCCAAAGATAACCTGCCATTGTGTGATATCTGCCTTTTGGAATAATTTTTATATTTTTATAAGTCGTTTTAGGAGAAACACCTTTGTTTAAAAGATTTATTTCAAATTCTTCCAAAATAGGTTTTAAAGCATTATCAATTTCTGTTATTCTGCTTTTTAGGTCTCTTACCGTATTTTGCGGTTCAAGACTTAATTCAAACTGACAACCGGGTTCAAGTGTTATTGTATCGTGAATTTTTTTTAGTCCGATAATTTCATTGTTATCTAAAATATAATCCCAATTATCTGATTTTGCGAATTCTCTTAAAAGTTCGCAGATGCCAAATTCCCCGCCATAAGGAATAACTTCTTGTGTGGATTTTGAAACAGGAATTCTTTCATATTCCATTCCGATTTTTTTATCCTGTTTGCAGCCAAGCAAAAATTCATCTAATAACTGGCTGTATTCCAAACGCTCTTCTGATTTGACTCCGCAATAACTCACAATTAATACTCCTTGTTACTATTATAACCTAAACAATATCTTTAAATCTCAATAAATAAGATAACTCTTAAAATTTCTTTTTTCATTTCCCTGTTTGTACTAAAATGTATATCATGACGGACTATTTACAAAAAGCAAAGTTTTTCAAAACCAAAAAAAGATTAGGACAAAATTTTTTAATAGATTCGGAAGTAATTTCCGATATTATAGAGTTTGCAGATATAAGTTCCGATGATGTAGTATTAGAAATAGGTCCCGGAGTCGGCTTTGTAACGGAGCAGCTTGTAAAATATGCAAAAAAAGTTATTGCAATAGAATTGGATGAAGAAGCTGTTAAAGAATTGAAAAAATTAAATGCTGAAAATCTTGAAATTATCCATGCGGATATTTTAAAGACGGATTTAAGCAAATTAAGTGAAGAAAAAATAAAAGTAGTAGCGAATATTCCATATTATATAACTTCACCGATAATAGCTCATTTGCTTGGTGAAATTGATGATTTGAATAATCAAAATAGAGCAAAGATTGAAGATATTATTTTGATGGTTCAAGAAGAAGTTGCAAGAAGAATTGTTGCCACGGAAAAAAGTCCGTCAAAACAGTACGGATTATTAACAATCTTGTCTCAATTTTGGGCGGAGTGTTCAATACTAAGGCTTGTCGGCAGAAAATCATTTTATCCTGCGCCAAAGGTGAATTCTGCTCTTGTAAGATTGAAGGTTCGTAAAACACCTTTATTGAAATTAGAAGACTATTCTTTTTTCAGAAGAGTAATAAAAGCAGCATTTTCTCAAAGACGTAAAACATTAAAAAATTGTCTTGTATCAGCAAATTTTGATAAAGAAGTTGTAAATAAAGCAATTTCAGATTTGGGTTTGGATGAAAATATCAGGGGTGAAAAGCTCTCAATATCTCTTCTCGGAGAATTAAGTAAAAAATTAAATTAATTTTCTGAATCCTTCCATATTTCAAATGCGTTATAAGAACTTCTAACCAGAGGAGCTATTTGGTAATGTCTAAAGCCAATTTTTTTTGCTAATAATTGAAGGTCTTCAAATTCTTCTTCCGTATAGTATTTAGAAACATTCAAGTGCTGTTTCGATGGTTGAATGTATTGTCCTATTGTTAAAATGTCGACGTTTGAGACTTTTAAATCACATAAAGTTTCTTCAATGTTTTCAAAGCTTTCTCCCAAACCAACCATTAACCCTGACTTTGTTAAAATAGAGGAATTTTCTTTTATATATTTTAAAACATTAAGAGAAAGTTCATAATTTCCTTGTGGTCTGGCAATTTTGAAAAGATTTTTTGTTGTTTCTATATTGTGATTAAAAACATCAGGCGCAGATTTAATTATAATATTCAAGGAATCTTTGTTATATTTAAAATCAGGGGTAAGAATTTCTATTTTAGAATCGCATATTTTTCTGATTTCCTGTATGCATTCAGAAAAATGATTTGCTCCTCCGTCAGGCAGGTCGTCTCTTGTAACAGAGGTTATAACAGTATATTTAAGATTTAATGCTTTGACAGCTTCCGCAATATGTTTAGGCTCACTTTTGTCTAAAGGTTTTGGTTTAGCGGATGAAATATTGCAATATCTGCAATTTCTTGTGCAAACATTTCCCATAATTAAAAAAGTAGCGGTGTTTTTTGAATAACATTCACTTTTATTAGGACATCTTGCTCCGTCACAGACTGTATTCAGGCATTTATCTTTTAATATATGTCTTACTTTTTTCGTTTTTTCAGTATCTATTATAGGTCTTTTAAGATATTCGGGTAATCTTTGCATTTAAAAATTCCTTATTCATAAACCTTTTCTTCAATTTCTAACGGCAGATATACTTTAACACAGAATCCGCATTCTTCATTTGAATATACTCTGACTTCGCCGTTCATAGCTTCAATAAGTCCTTTTACAATAAATAACCCGAGCCCTGTTCCTCTTGTGGTTCTTGTTGTAGAATCATCAATTCTTGTAAATTTTTCAAAAAGTGTTTTTAATTTTTCTCTCGGGATTATGTCGTAATCATTTTTTACTGAAATTACAAGACGATTTTCTCTAAGTTCATAATCTATAATAACAGGACTGTCTCCTTTTGCATATTTGACTGCATTTTCTATTAAGTTGACAAATACTTGTTCAAGCCTGTCTGTATCTGCTAAAACATTTATGTCGCAAGCTACAACATTATTTACAATTTCTCTGTTTACGTTATTTTTTACAAGAAGAAGGGATGTATCAATAACTGAACTTATATTAACAGGTTTTAAATCAAAATTCAGTCTTGTTCCTTCTATATCCGGAATAACAAGAATATCTTCAATCATTCTTGATAATCTTTCAGCTTGTTTTTTTATAATTTTTAACGATTTTTGTTTTGTTTCTTCGTCAATTTCAATATCCTGTCTCAAAAGCCTTGAGGTATACCCTTGTATACTTGTAAGTGGAGTTCTGAATTCATGGCTGACTGTATCAATCATATTAGAACGGAACTCATTTAATTGTTTAAGCTCTTTATTTTTCTTTTTTAATTGTATGTATGATTTGTGAATTTGGCTAATCATTCTGTTAAATTCGTTTCCGAGAAAGACTATTTCAAACGGAGTGAAAATATTGGTCAAAAGTCTTATTCGCCTGCTGTAATTACCTTTTGAAATTGCAATTATAGCTTTAAAAAGCTGCCTTATGTTTGTATACAGATATGATGTATAGAGCCCGACAACAAAAAACACCGCTAAAACCGTAATTAATATTGAAAGCAATATTTTGTCTCTGTTATAGTCAATAAGGTGTTTTGTTACATCTTCTGTTGTATTTACGATAATAATAACGTCAGGATTCGTTTTTTTATGATAAGCAAGAGGCTGGTTTTTTATATTCCCGTATATAATTGTTTCGTCGGATTTTAAATTTTTTGGAAGTTGTGCAACACTGTTTTCAAATATATCTTCTTCAAAATTAACAGATGCCAAAAGCTTTTTATCGGAATTTTTAATTACATAAATTTGTCTTTTGCCTTTGTCAATCGTATTAAAAAGATTTTCTTTCAAATCTTTTGTGTCAATCACCGCAACTAAGTAATTTCCGTCTTTAAGCCGTCTGTTAGCAACGGTCATATTTTCTTCTAAATCGTATTTTTTATATTCAAGTAATTCTTTTGGGCTTATGATTTCTAATTTTTTATAGAATCTCATACCTTTGATAACCGTATTTAAATAGTCTTCCGCTTTTTCCGGCGCATTGTAGTATTCAAGAGTATTAACTATTTGATTAAGTTCATTCCTTACAGAATTTTGGAATACGTCTACTTCTTCAGATACAATATTTGC
Organism: uncultured bacterium; assembly: GCA_902803165.1. Lineage (GTDB taxonomy): Bacteria > Cyanobacteriota > Vampirovibrionia > Gastranaerophilales > Gastranaerophilaceae > CAG-196. The sequence continues at coordinate 12,073 of CADCOS010000147.1, forward strand.
AATCATAACGGCAGCTTCTCTAAGCTGCGCACGATTTGATTGCTGGTTAATATTGTTTATTATAATTCCGCTAATTGACATGGGAATTATAACCGCAAAAAATATTACTATAATTATTTGTTCCGCTATTTTAAGACGCCTTTTACTGAAGAATTTTGCCATAAATTACTTTATCCTTCTCCGAACGGTGTAAGCTTATATCCGACATTTGTAACAGTGTGCAGGTATTTAGGATTTTTTGTATCAATTTCAATTTTGTTGCGTAACCCGCCTACGTGTACACGCAGCATCCTTACGTCTTCATCACTATCATACCCCCATACCTCTTCAAGTAGTGTTGCAAATGTAACCGCCTTGTTAAAATGCTGCATTAGACAGTATAGGATTTCAAATTCCGTCGGAGTCAATTTTACTTTTTTATTAATGATAATACATTCTAAAGAATCAGGCAGAATCTCAATCTCGCCCACATCGAGAATTTCAGAGGCCATAGTAGGTTCAACAGCCGGCTGCAGCCTTCTTAAAAGAACTCGTATTCTTAATAATACTTCTTGGATATCAAACGGTTTTACTAAATAATCATCAGCGCCGCTGTCAAATCCGCTCGTTTTATCTCCTATCGTGCCTTTAGCCGTGAGCATTAATATAGGAGCGTTAATTTTTGCCTGTCTAAGATTCTTACATACGTCAAAGCCGTTCATTTTAGGCATCATAACATCTAATATGATTAAATCATATTTATTATTAAGAGCCTTAGTCAAACCTTCCATTCCATCTGCGGCAGTATCAGTATAATATCCGCTTGATGAAATATCAAACTCTAATAATTCTCTGATTTCCGAATCATCATCAACGATAAGTATTCTTTTTTTTTCAGGCATAAAACGACAAACTCCTTTAAAACAATTTTAAATAAATCAAACCGACATTGCAACTAAAAATGTATTTATTGCTTGCGAAAAAACAAAAACCTGTTGTATAATGTTTTTACAGTAAATAGAAGGGAGTTTTGAATAATGAAGATATTAAAAGGTTTTACTTTGGCGGAAGTGCTGATTTCATTGGCTGTAATCGGGATAATTGCATCAACGACATTGCCGGCATTAAATGCTAATATTCAGGCACAGCAAGCGGGTCCAAGGTTGATGAAAGCAATCGCAGAATTAGAACAAGCTGAAATGATGCTCTTGGCTGAAAATAATGTAAGGTCTTTAGATAAATTAAAGCTGTTGGATGGTGAAATAGTTCCTCTTAGTGCAACCGGTGGTGTAGCTTGTTCAGGTGCTGGTAAATATATGGCAAATACCCTTGCGTGTTTGTCATCAAACGGCAGTCGTTCAGGGTTAAAGCTGCAAGCGACACCTTCTTCAACAAGACCTCAAAATTACAAAAAATTTAATCTAAAGAATGCAAATGTACCAAGCAATGACAATAACACTGACTATATCAGTTCGACAGGAGTCCGCTATATAACAAGAGGTCCTGAAGTCCTAGGAAGACATACTAATACATGGTTTAGAGCTGAATTTATGATTGATATAAATAATACGAAAGGACCTAATGTTATTGGTAAAGATGTCTTTTGTTTTATGAGGGATAATAAGGGTAAGTTTATTCCGTACGGACAAAGTAATAATGTTCATCCGAGTGAGACATCAGCATATAACGGTCATTCTTGGGAATCGGAGTGTGCCAATAATGGTATTCCTACAAATGGCTACGCATGCGGTGCGGCAATTATTGCAAATGGCGGACAGGTTAAGTACAAATATAACAGTGTAGGCACGGCATCTAATTAATAGCAACGTCTTTTGAGACCGTTGTAATGCTTTTTATATTAAAATCCTTTTCTAATGTAGTCATTAGGGAAGGATTTAATATTATAGGCGTACACTTGCCTACAAAAACTCTCGTATTCTTATTTTGTGAAAAATAAATCATTTGAGAAATTGTATTTCTGTCGCATGTCGGCATAAATACCGTAATTGGCAGATTATAATTTTTTATCTCTTCATAAATTTTTAGTAGCGGGGTGGAATCAAAACAGGTATTTAAATGTAAAAGATTTTCTTTCTCAGAATTGTACGAAAAAGAAATAATCAGTGTTGTCTTAGGCAGAGTTCTTATTAATTTATCAAAATAAGATTTCTGTTCAATTGAATATTTTTCAAGTCCGATTAATACGATTTTCTTACAGTTCAAATTTTTAACTTTTTCTTTAATAAGTAAGAGTGTTTTTTCATAATCGTAACCGATATAGGCTGATTCACAGTTTTTACCGCTTTTGAATCCTTTTGCAGTTTCAGCAGATTTAAGCACTTCTGAATAATCATTATCTTTAATATATATAACACCTTTAGGAATGTTTTTGTCTGTGGTAAACAATCGTCCCCTGTATAAATTTTCAATGTTATGCAGAGAATTTTTTGTTAGGATAATAGGTCCCGGAAAGGTGGCAAAATCAATAAGACAATTTTCTCCGCCTTGTCCGTATTGCCCTTTAAGGTTTTTATACTCCGAAAATTTAGGAAATGTATGCGCAAGCATCATTCCGTCATGAGTATAGATATCTATATCAGAATCTTTCATAGATTCAAGTATAAATTCAAGCTCTCGTATATTTGAACCGGCAACGAGAATAGCTTTTGACGGAAAAGTGGAATAGGAAACTTTCTTTAATTTTTGTGTTCCGTACAATTCCTCTTGTCGTTCTCTGATTTTAAGCATCAAATCTTTATTTATAATTGCAGATTTTATAATAATTTCGATTATTTCTTTTTCATTTTCTATGTCCGGATTAATAGAACTTAGTAATTTCAAAATTTGTTCAAAAGCATCGTTAAATTCAGAATTAAGAGATTCATAATCCGTAAGGTTTATACTCAAACTTTTTGCTAAAACCAGCATTATCTGGTGTAAGTCTCGTATATTTTCAGGAATATTTAAGAGAGTAGTTTTAAATATTTTTTCTCCGAATTTAATTGAATCTGTTATATTATTGCATTTTGTAAAAAGATCACTGTTTTGTATGTCTTCATCTTTAAAACAGTCTTCTTTAAAGATTTTTTTGTATTCTTCTATTGTCAACGGTAACTTATTTTTAAACTCGGATATTAAATTCAAAAACACCTGTTCTGTAATTTCCTGACTTTGAACGATAAGAGAAGAGGCATTAAGAATAAGTTCCTTAACCGAATCAGAAAGTTTATTTTGTTTAAAAATATCTAATGCATATTTTGAAATGATTTTTAAATAAATCACTATAATCAAAATTAAAGACGAAGTTCTGGGATTTACAGAACACGCCCCTTTAGATATGCAGCTGTCGTATCCGAATTCATTCATAAGAATATAATAATAAACAAGTTTTTTTTTGTTATTCCCCCTGTGGATTAATCTGTATTAATTAAAAAGTTAAGAAAAAATAAACATTAAGGGGTTAAAGAATTTGAAAAGGTATAATTATAATATATAATATTTTATGAAGGGTTAAAGGGGGAATACAATGGAAAATCCGTTCAAAAAAACAGCCGAAAAAGTTAAGAATGAGGAAATAGCAGAAGATAAATTGCAAGAAGAAACAGAAACAGCTGAAGACAGTTCAGATAATAAAGAAACGGCCGACGAGGAAATAAAAGAAGAGCAAAAAAACGAATGGCAAGAAAAATATGAAACTTTGAACAATCAATATATAAGACTTGCGGCAGATTTTGATAATTTTAGGAAACGTCAGGAACAAGAAAGAGAAAATCTCCTAAAATACGGTGCTGAAAATACCGTAAAAAAATTGCTGGAGGTAATTGATAATTTTGACAGGGGTTTAAAAGCAATTGAAACAGTTGATGATTGTGAAAAAGTTAAAGAGTGCTACAATTTGGCATATAAAAATTTCAACGATGTATTAGTAAAAATCGGATTGGAAACCATTAAAGCCGAGGGTGAAGAATTTGATCCAAATATGCATGAGGCAGTTATGCAAACTCCGTGTTCAGATAAGCCGGAGCATACAATTATTGCCGAGCTGCAAAAGGGTTATATGTTAGGCGATAAAGTTTTAAGACCGGCACTTGTTAATGTTGCGGTTGCGGAATAGTCGAAGATAAAAAGCGGAAGAAAAAGAATGAGTGATTATTATGAAATATTAGGCGTAAGTAAAAACGCCACTAAAGACGAAATAAAAAGTGCGTTCAGAAAAATGGCGAGGCAATGGCACCCCGATATAAATAAGTCGCCTGAAGCAGAGTCTAAGTTTAAAGAATTAGGAAAAGCATACGAAACTTTAATGGATGATGATAAACGTGCCACTTATGATAGATATGGAGAAGATGGACTTCAGAGTGCAGGTTTTAATACGCAAGGTCCGTTTGCAAACGGGTTCGGTGATTTGGAAGAAGTTTTCAATTCTTTCTTCGGTGGAGGGTTTGGTTTTGGCGGAAGCAGAAGACGTGATCCAAATGCTCCGGAGAGAGGCGATGACTTGAGACTTGATATAGAAATTGAGTTTGAAGAAGCAGTGTTTGGTTTAACACGAGAAATAAAAATCGATCACTTGGAAACTTGTCCGACATGTAAAGGTACGGGTGCGAAAGAAGGTACAAAACGGCAAACTTGTCCGCATTGTAACGGGCATGGAAGTGTACAGCAAACGCAAAGAACCGTATTAGGTTCATTTACACAAATTGTAACTTGTCCGCATTGTCATGGGGCAGGTACAATAATTACTAATCCTTGTCCGGATTGTAAAGGGCAAGGTAAAAAAGAGGTTGAGAAAAAACTTGAAGTTAAAATTCCGGCAGGAGTTGATAATGGTTCTAAAATGAGACTTTCTCAAGAAGGTGATGCCGGATCTAACGGTGGTATGGCAGGTGATTTATATATTGTCATCCATGTAAAACCTTCTAAATATTACAGAAGAGACGGTATTAACGTATATACAAAGCTTGATATATCTCCGGCTCAGGCTGTCTTAGGTGATGTAATTCAAATAAAAACTTTAGATGGCGAAAAATCGGTTTCTATACCGGCAGGAATCCAGCATGGAGAAGTTGTAAAAATTAAAAATGCAGGAGTTCCGAATGTTTCAAAACCGACTGTGAGAGGTGATCATATAGTTGTTATAAGTATAAAAACTCCGACTCATATATCAAATGAAGAAAAAGTTTTGTATCAAAAACTTTATCAAATACAAAAATTGAAATCTGAAAATGTGTCAGTTAAAGAGCGCATAAAAGGAGTTTTTAAATAATAAGTATTGTGGTAGAATAAACGTAATAAAGATTAATTTGGAGAATGAAGTTGCGAAAATTTTTATTACTTTTATGTATATTGATAATTTCTTGCTCAGCAAGTTTGGCTGCGAAAATTCCTGATGAGGTCAGGTCATATATAGAAAATAATGCGCCGGGCAGCGATATAAGGTTTGACGGAGTAGTGATACTTCCGGATAACACAATATATTTGCCGCTATTTCCGTCGCTGTTTTCTGACATAAACAGTTTAAAGGTTAAGATGTCTGTGCCTAAAAATAAAACTTTAGCGCAAAGACCGGATGTTATTATATTTAATAATGACTTCGTATTATTGAAGGTATTAACGGATGTTAACGGTAATCGTACAGTAGCAAATCTTTCAAACCCGCCGTTGCAGGTTAGAACGGGATTACTGCCTCAAGATATGCTTGTTCCGAGCGGACTTATAATACCTGAAAATATTAAAGGTATTATCGGTAATTTGAAAGTTGATACTAAGAGTGAAGATATTATTAAAAGAACTTCAAAAGAAAGCTTTGAAGAGTTTTTGGATGATAAGAACGGACCTTCTAATAATAATTATTTAGTTCCGGTACTAAAAAATAAGACACTTTTTGTAACAACAAATTATTCAAAAAATATTCAGGTAGTTACTCCGCCAAAGAGTTCTCCTGACTACTCTCTTGCTCAAAAATCGATTCCTATTGATATTGAAGCTGTAAACAACGGTAAATTTGTTCTGGTTACATCTTATGAAAGACCGTTTTTGGATATAATATCAGTTGCGGATTCAAGATTTATAAAACAAATCGGATTAGGTACTTTTCCTGACGAAATTGTTATAGATAACGCTGCCAACAAAGCCTATGTAACTTCTCCAAAAGCTTCAACTATATTTGTTATTGATTTAAATACGATGTCAATGATTCAAAAAATCAGAATCAACGGATATTGTGAAAAATTAACCCTTGCAGGCGACAAAATATTTTATACGGATAAATTGAAAGGCGATATTTGGGCAATTGAAACGGAAAATAATTATACACTAAGAAATATAGGAAATTTCCCGAATATTTCGGCGCTTATGTTTTCTGATAATAAATTGTATATAGCAAGCAGAACAAAGAGCCGTATTGCTGTTATAGATTATTCAACTCTTGGTTTGGAAAGAGAATTTACTACAGAAAATAAACCGTTATCAATGGTTAAATATAATAATATTATATACGTTCTTGGTGCTCAAAATAATAAGCTTCAAAAAATTGATACGGCTTCAGGTAAACCTGTCGGTGAGGTCGATTTAGGAGCAGAGGGTTTTTCTTCGGTATTTCATCAGATAGATAATACGCAATTTGCGGTTATAGCAAATATTAAGAATAATTCATATACAATATTTGACCTAAAAAATGGAAGTATTGTAAAGACTTATTCATTAAATATACCGCTAAAAGATATTAAAGTTGCAGATAAAGTGGAATTGTTTGAATAATGAAAGCTTTACTTGATACTGTAACATCTGAAACGATGAAAGAGCTTGAAAAAACTCAAAAAGAGTTTTGGAATATTTCGCCAAAAACAGGAGTTTTAATAAATACTTTTATTAAAATGATGAACATTCAATCTGTTTTGGAAATAGGTACTTCTAACGGTTATTCCGGTTTGTGGATTACAAAAGCTTTAAAACAAACGGGCGGAAGACTTACAACTATTGAATATTACGATAAACGGCAAAGAATTGCTTACGAAAATTTTAAAAAGTGCGGAGTCTTAGATATAGTAAGGTTTTTGCAAGGGGATGCAAGCTCAATAATTTCTTCTTTAAGTTCTGATGAAATATTTGATTTTGTGTTCATAGATGCGAATAAAAGTGAATATGTTAAGTATTTCGAATTGATAAAACCTCATTTAACTGATAAAGCTCTGATTGTAGCTGATAATATAACATCTCATCCTGAGAAAGTACAAACCTTTATAGATGCAGTAGACTTAGATAAGGATTTTCAGTACGAAATAGTTGATGTACCGGGTGGAATTCTAATTGCATACAAAGGTTAGAGTGCAAGTATAAATATATACCTTTTGTTTTATAAATCCCACTTGTTTTTTATTCTTAGAAGAACATTTTTACGTTTCATATCTTTGATTGCAGAGTCGAGTCTTTCCTTTAGCTTTTTAGATGAAACACCTTTTTTGAATGCTATTCCGTATGGTTCATTAGAGTGACCTTTAGAAAGCATTCTTACGTTAGAATCGTCCAGTGTAAATCTTTTTAAAATCGTATCGTCAGAAGTCAGTGCGTCAATTTTTCCTTCTTTTAATGCGATGTAAGCATCACGGTAGTTCCTAAACCCCCTAAGATGTGCTGTAGGAACCATTTTTTTTAGATTTCTCTCAGCTGTTGTTCCGAAAATAACACCGACGTTTAAACCCGAAAGGTCACCGAGTGATTTAATAGCACTGTTTTTTCTTACCAGTATGGCTTGTTCCGCGTAGTCATAAGGAATTGAAAAACTTACTACCTCTTGTCTTTGCGGTGTAATTGTAACAGTTGAAATAACAATATCAACTTCACCTGTAGAAGCCATTATCAGCCTGTTAGATGGTGTAACGGGAATGAATTCAACTCGTTCCGGATTATTTAAAATATATAATGCAATGTTGCGTGCGAAATCAACATCAAAGCCTGTTAAATTACCTTTTTCGTCGTAAAAACCATAAGGTTTTGAGTCCGTATTTATACCGACTTTAATAACCCCTCTCTGAAGAATTTCGTCGTATAAATCACCTTCTTTAAATTCATTTGAGGAAGGGTGGAATATAATAACATAAACCGCCATAAGGGTGAATATTACTGCTGCAACTATAATTCCGATATTTTTCATTTTGCAGCCTTTATTTCATCTAATTTAGGCATTCGGCCGCATGTTTTATCTTCATCGCAGAATCCGAACCGTTCACATTTAGGTACAAGGTATCTCTTCAACCAAGGTTCCTCTTTTATAAGTTCATCGCACATTGCCTTAACCATTAATCTTATTTCGTATTGTGCTCTTGAACACAGTCTTAAATTTGCAATATGAATAAGTTCTCTCAAATTCAAACTCGCAACTATAGATGATGCTGCAGCATTAGGGAGTACGGCTCTGGCATCTTCTGCGGGGATTCCCGCATCAGTAAATTCACAATACATTTTAGATATTTCACCCATAAAATTAACGAATTTATCCTTTAATTCAGGATTTCTGTCAATTGTAGGAGGGATAATATAGTCAAATTGTCCCTTTTCCTTAACATATCTCTGTGATTTTTGAGAAAAAGAAACATGTCTGTGTCTTACAAACTGGTGTGTGCATGCCCTTGAAACATTTGATATCGCAAAACTTACCTGAATGTGTTCTATTGTAGAATAATGACCTGATGAAATAACTCTCTCTATAAGATTAAGCATTTTTTCTTCATCGTCAGTGCTGTTATATATATTAAATGGTGTATCAGCACTATAACAAGTTCTGCATGCCGTATAAATTGTCTTGAGCATATTTTCCGGCTTGGAAATTAAATGCACGACAGGTTTATTACTCTCTTCCATATTCCCCTCTCTCATATTTTTTTTACGTAAATATTAATTACATTGCAATTGTAGATGCGCTTGCAGCTTCTTCATAAGGATTTTTCATCCCTGATTCTTTAGCTGCAGAATATAATGTATTAAACAATTTGTCTGAATTTTCAGCTATTTGCGGATTATTTAACAACGCTTTAAGATCGTTATTTACATCATCCGAACCTTTAAATAACATAGAACGACCTATAGTAGCTTCTGCTTTAGATGCCGTAAAATCACCCTTCTGCTGAGATTCTTCTTTCACCGGTTCTTCTTGCGGTGCTTCATTCAGTTGTTTTTGAATACCTTCAAAATTTACTTGATTAACACTAAATTTGGGACCATTAATTTCACTCATGTTTACCTCGCTTTACATATCTGTTAAATTTTCAATTAATCAACCATCCGTTTATTCTAAAACGTATAATAAAATTTTTTTGCTACTCTAAGCAAACGAATTTACATTTCTTAATATTTAAACCTTATAAAAGACGAGAGTAAATTTACTCTCGTCTAAAAACTTATTAATATTAGCTGTCTTTTCTTACCGTACTTTTAATATGTAACTCTCTAAGCTGTTGAATAGAAGCTTCTCCCGGAGCATCTGACATCAAACACTTAGCGCTTGCATTTTTAGGGAATGCAATAACATCACGTATTGAATCGGTTCTGCATAGTAGTGCTACCAATCTATCCAAACCAATTGCTAAGCCGGCATGCGGCGGAGTACCGTATTGAAGAGCATTAACCATGAATCCGAACTTTTCGGTTGCTTCTTCTTCGGTTAAGCCAAGAGCTTTAAAGATTTTCTTTTGAACTTCGGAAGAGTGGATTCTTACTGAACCGCCTCCTAATTCAGTTCCGTTATATACTATATCGTAGGCTATAGATTTAACATTACCCAAATCGCCGCTGTCCAATTTATCCAAATCTTCCAAATTAGGTGATGTGAAAGGATGGTGCATTGCCATGTAACGACCTTCTTCATCCGACCATTCAAACATTGGGAAGTCTACAACCCAGAGCAGGTTGTGTTTATTTTCATCAATCAGGTTTAAAGATTTTCCAAAGTGCAATCTCAATCTGCCCATGATGTCGTAAACTAATTTTGGTTTATCGGCTACAAAGAAAATTATATCTCCGGCTTGAGCTTGAGCTCTTTCTTGTATTGCTTTTGCCTGTTCTTCCGTTACAAACTTCAACACAGGAGATTTTGCGGTGCCGTCTTCATTATATATAATATTAGCCAAAGCTTTTGCTCCGAATGAAACAGCAAGTTTTGTAATATCATCAATGTCTTTTCTGGAATATTTAGCTCCGCCCGGAATTCTTATACCACGAACAATACCGCCGTTTTCAAGAGTTTTCTTAACGATTTCAAACTCGGATTGAAGTATAATATCTCCGATATCAAACAATTCCAAACCAAATCTTGTATCAGGTTTGTCAGAACCGTATTTATCCATAGCTTCTTGCCATGTTATTTGTTTAAACGGAGGATTAATATCAACACCTGCTGCTTTAAACGCATCAACAAGAAGTCCTTCAACAACTTTAATAACATCAGGCTGTTCAACGAATGACATTTCCATGTCGATTTGTGTAAATTCAGGCTGTCTGTCTGCTCTCAAGTCTTCATCACGGAAGCATTTTGCCACTTGGTAATATTTTTCAATTCCGCCCACCATTAAAAGTTGTTTGAATATTTGAGGTGATTGCGGAAGCGCAAAGAACTTACCTTCTTGTACACGGGAAGGTACTAAATAGTCTCTGGCTCCTTCCGGTGTTGTTTTAATTAATATTGGTGTTTCAACTTCCAAAAATCCCTGATTGTTTAAATAATTACGCACTGCTTGAACTATGTTATGTCTTGTAGTCAAGTTATGAAGCATTTTTTCATTTCTGATATCAAGGTATCTGTATTTTAAACGTACATCTTCCGAAACATTTTCATCTCCCAATACGAAAGGTAAGACCTTTGATTCGGAAAGAATTTCAACAGATTCAGGGTACATTTCAACTTGTCCTGTAGGGTATTTTTCGTTATAAGTTTCTTCAGGTCTTTTAGATACTTTACCTTTTGCAGTTATAACATATTCACTTCTTACTTTTGAAAAAATTTCGTGTACTTCAGGGTTAACTTGAGGGTTCGCTACAAGTTGAAAAAATCCGCTTCTGTCACGAAGTTCTATAAATAATATTCCGCCCAAATCTCTGACTGTAGAAACCCAGCCGGATAGAGTTACTTCTTCATTTAAATTACTAAGGTTTAATTCACCGCAATTGTGTGATTTCATACGTGTTTTCAATTTCTTCATCTCCCTATAAATTCAAAAACATTATATTTCTTTTTTACCCCAAACAGGTGTAAATGTAAAGCGATATTGTCTTTTAACGCTTCAATCGGAATTGCTGTGTAATTTTGACTTTAGTTTATCAATTTTGTATAATATCAAAGCAGGACTTTAAGAAGAGGTATATTAATGCAGAATATTTTTAATGACTATGTTCAAGGACTTGAAACTTATGTAATGTTCAGAATAAAAGAGACAGTTTCTCGAATAACGCCGGAATTGACGGCTAAAAACAGGGCTCCAATTTCTTTGTCAATGGGCGCTCCGACTCAGGCTCCTCCGAAATACGTTACGGAAGCTTTAAAAAGAGCGTTGGATGAAGATAATATAAATACATATTCAACCCCAAAGGGAGAAAAATTTTTTAGAGAAGCATGTGCGTTAAGAATGAAAAACAGATTTGGTGTTGAACTTAATCCTGATACGGAAATTCATTCTTTGATAGGCTCAAAAGAGGGACTTGCAAATATAATCAGAATACTTTTAAACCCGTCGGTAAATGAATCGGAAAAAGAAATCATAATGATTCCTGATCCTGGGTATGCTTCCTATAAAGAGATGATAAAAGTTTCCGGCGGAATAGCATATTCAATTCCGTTGATTGCAGATGATAATTACATGCCGGACATGGAAAAGGTCATGGCAAACTTAGAAAAAGACGGATTTAATCCTAAAAAGGTAAAGGCACTTTTGATAAATTACCCTAACAATCCGCTTGGCGCAACAGCGACATTAGAATATTTGGCATCGGTTGTAAGTTTTTGTAAAAAGCATGGAATATTATTAATATCTGATGCTGCTTATTCTGATTTATATTTTAAAGATGAATTAAAACCTGCAAGTATATTTCAGGTAGAAGGTGCAAAAGATGTTGCTGTTGAATTTTTCAGTTTTTCAAAACCTTATGCCATGACAGGATGGAGGCTCGGTTGGATATGCGGTAATTCCGATGCCGTTAAAATGTTCGGGAAATTGAAATCTACATTGGATTCAGGAATATTTAAGGCTCTTCAAAAAGCGGGGGCTGAAGTTTTGAATTCAAAAGAAGGAGATGAATATATTACAAAAGCAAATATCGGATTCAGAAAAAATCAGCAAATTTTTGCACAGGGTTTAAAAGAATTGGGTTGGCAAAACTTTAATGTACCTGATGCGACTTTCTATTTTTGGCTGCCGATACCTCCAAGATACAAATCTTCAGTCGAATTTACGGATGACTTAATGCACAAATCAGGTGTTATTGTCGTACCCGGTGATGCTTTCGGAAAATACGGAGAAGGTTTCTTCAGAGTTTCAATAGTATGTTCGGAAGAGAAACTCAGAGAAGCTATTCAAAGAATGAAAGATGACGGATTCTATTTCAACTAAGATAAATCTTGGTAATAATTTATACAGAAAGGCATGTAAGTGCTTTTCTTAGTATTTCTTCCGGATCTGAAGAATCTTCAACTGTTCCCATAATTTTAGAAAGAGCTTCATCAATTTCTTTAATTTCATAACCCAGTGAAAGCATTATTGATTTAGCATCAGTAATTGCCTGATTTTGAGGTATAGTTTCGGATTTAGTAATTTGAACATCCGTTTTCATTAATTTATCTTTTAGTTCAAGTATAATTTTTTGCGCAAGCTTAGGACCTACTCCTTTCGCAAGCGTAAGTTCTTTAAAGTTTCCGTTAATAACAAGTGAAATTAAATCACATGTGTCAAATTCATTCAGAAGAGATAAAGCCATTTTAGCGCCGACACCTGAGACAGATAGCAGAATTTGAAAGATATCACGGGTTTCTTTATTTAAAAATCCGTATAAAATCATAGCATCTTCTCTGTGAATTAGAGACAGATAATATCGCTTTTCCGTATCTTCCGTACTGCAAGTGTTAAAATCTCTGTCGGTTATTTCCAGTAAATACCCGATATTTGATGCTTCAACCGTAATAAAAGTGCCTTTCGAGCTTTTTCTTTTATCAGCAATCTTACCTTTTATATAATCATACATTAGTTTTGCCTCTCCTTATTAAAAACTTTCTTGTGAATCAACAAGTTTATTATAGTTATCCAAATAAGTTTGGGCGAGTTTATTGTTTCCAAGCTTTTTGTAAACATAAGCTAAATTGTATTGTAATTCGGGAATGTTATTTTTGATTGTAACAGCTTTAATCAGAGCCTTTTTTGCATCTTTTAAGCGTCCCTGTTTAATGTATGCAGAGGCAAGATTACAGTATATATAAGGATTTGTTTGAGTAATTCTCAATGCTTTTTTATAATTATCAACAGCCATTGAGTAACGTTCTTGTTCCAAGTAAATATTACCTATATTATAGTAAGCTCTATAGTATTTAGGATTGGTATTTAAAGCTTTTTGGTACATGAAAACGGCATTATCTTTTTCTCCCTTTTCATCCATCAAATTACCCAGAAGCAGCCAATCTTTAGCGGTTCTTTCTTTTTCATCAATTTGAAGCAAAAGTTCCATTGTTTTGTTGTAATTATTATCACTGTAGAAAGCTGTTGCTTGTTTTGACAATTCATCAGAATCCGCAAAACAAAGATTTGTGCTTAAAACTGTTAAACATAATAGTGTAAATAAAACTCTCATATATTAATTTTAGCCTAAAACCTATTTTAAAAAAAATAATGTAAAGTTTTGTAAAGAAAAAAACAAAAAATGAAATTTAAAAATTTGTATATACTTTATATATATGTAAGACGTAAATAAGAAAATTTAAGAGAGGCATTATTTATGGCAACCTTAGGAATTTACGATATTAACGCAATGGCGACAAATATTTCTAAAGAATTTTATATAAACGAAAATCCGCAAGAAAATAAATCCTATGTATTGATGGATGAAATGAGATTAGCGGCAATGGACCTTAAATCAAGAGTTACATTTATTTCGAGAGTAAAAAAGAATTAAACAACCTATCTTACTTACTTACAACTATTTATTTCCCCAAACTTACTTATCTATCATGCGCCTTATTTGAACAAATAAGGCTTTTTCTTTGTTGTTTTTATTAATAAGTCGGAATATAATATACTTATAGACTTTGGGATAAATAGAAAATGAAGAGAACTTTTTTATATATAATCGCAGTTTGGCTATTAGCAGCAACTCCTTTATTTGCGCAAAACATATATGAGCCGTACGTTGCGGCAGAAAATGAAATAGTATTCAATCAATCTGCTTACAAAATAGATGTAATTGATCCGGCAGCTCAGACAAATGCCGCAGGAGCAAATTATCCGGGACTAAGAGGGGCAAATCAATTAGTGGTTTATACACCGTCTTTCGGTTATAGAACCAATACAAATGAATTTGGTACAGAAGCGGTTATAATAGGTGATACCGTTACTGCGCTCAGTGGTGCTGATTCCATAATTCCTTCTGACGGTTTGGTTATAAGCGGACATGGCAGAGCTAAAAAATGGATAAATGAAAATGTAATGGTAGGTTCCAAAATCTATATAGATTTAGAAAATAAAACAATAACCTCTTATGTTACTTCTGATACATTTTTATTTACGGCAAAAGCGCGAATTAAAGAAGTTCAGGATATGTTAGCATTCTATTGCAGAAATTGTGTTAACTATAACGGTAAGAAAACCGAACAAAATCTTTTAAAGGCTCAGGATTATGTGTATAAAGCACAGAATAACAGTGATGAGTCTCAAAAATTATCTTCAAAAGCTATTGAATATGCAAATGCGGCAATGTCAACGGTTATTCCTTATGATTCTTCTGAATTAAAGGGGGTATGGATTCGTCCGGAATATTTTGACAGAGACAGTATTGAAGAAGTTTTAGACAGGATTTCCGATGAAGGTATAAACAATATTTATATAGAAACATATTATCACGGGAAAACTATATTCCCGTCTAAAACTATGTTAAAGTATGGTTTTATCAAACAATATGAGAATTATGCAGGTTTTGATCCTTTAAGGATATGGATAGTAGAAGCGCACAAGAGGGGCATAAAGGTTCATATATGGTTTCAAACTTTCTATGTGGGAAATAAACCTCCGGAAACAAATCCGTTGTATATATTAGCTCAGCATCCCGAATGGGCTAACAGGCAGAAAAAAAGTGCTGATTCGGAAACAATCCCATATTCGGTATCAGAGCATAACGGATATTTTATTGATCCGGCAAATCCTGAAGTACAAGCCTTTTTATATGAATTGCTTTGTGAAATTATAACAAAATACAGACCTGACGGTATAAATTTGGATTATATCAGATATCCGCAGTCACTTTCTCCGAATTATTCAAACTATGATATGTCAAATTGGGGTTATACAGCCTTTGCAAGGGAAGAGTTTAAAAATGCATACGGAAAAGACCCTATAGAATTAACGGTAACTGATCCTTTATGGGATTATTGGAGATTTTATCGCTGCACAAAAATTACAAATTTTGTGCGAAAAGTCAGCCTTTTATGCAGATCAAATAAAGTTACTTTAACGGCTGTAATATTCCCAAACAGGGCTGGTGCAATGGATACAAAACTGCAGGATTGGAAGTTGTGGTCAATAAATAATTTTGTTGACGGATTTACGCCGTTATTTTTAACTTGTGATTATAAAACTACATCTTCATTGATTGAAGAAGTTATACGTAATAAATCGGCAAGTACAAAATTATATGCAGGATTATTTGTCCCTTTCATGAACGGGGCTGAAACGGATTTAATCAAGCAAATACACGCATCAAGAATGTATAATTTGGATGGAATAATAATGTTTGATTATGCGCATTTAGGTAATAATTATCTTGAAACTTTGTCTCAAAGCGTATTTAAATCGAGGGGCAGAGATTCCTCAAGCAGCAGGGAGTACAGACGTGTCAGACAAAGCGGAAGATAATAAACGGCAATTTTTGGGTGTATGGTTTGAGTGTTGCGGTACGTATGGCAGGTTATATAAAAACAAAGCGGGGACTATGTATGTCGGCAGATGCCCAAAGTGTTTAAGACAGGCAAAAGCTTTAATCGGCGGCGAAGGCACAAACCAAAGATTTTTCCGTGGAAGTTAGTCTAAAGTTATTGCAAGGATTATAGAAAGGATATTTTTATGGATAAGAATTTAGAAGCTTTAAGAAAAGAAAACGAAGTATTGGATATATTTTGTAATCTTGTTACAATACCTTCTCCGTCGTTAAAAGAGGAAAAAGTAATTGAATGGATTTTAAATTTTTGCAAAGAAAATAATATAAACGGTAAAAAAGATAATTACGGTAACATATATATACATGTTCCTGCAACGGATTCGTCAAAAGAACCGATTATGCTTTCTTCACACATGGATGTAGTAGGTGATGATTCTCCCGTAAATATTTATTTGGATGAAGAAGGTTTTATTCATGCAGAAGGCAGAACTCTTGGGGCAGATGACAAGGTTGGTGTGGCTTGTGCTTTAATGCTTGCAAAAAAATTGGCAGATAAGAAAGAAGATGTGCAATACCCCCACGGCGGTTTGGAAATTACGTTTACCCGTGATGAAGAAACCGGCATGAGCGGAGTTGAGCATGTTGAGTTTGGTAATATTAAATCAAAATATATTTTGGTATGTGACGCGGATAAACTTGGTCAATTACAAATTTCAGGGGCTAGCTATACAAACGCTAAAATAACTGTTAAAGGGTTGAAAGGCGGTCATTCCGGAATTGATATAGGCGATAAAACAAGATTAAATGCGGCAAAACTTATTGCCGAACTTCTTGCGAAATTTCCTCAGGGTGCTTATTATACAGATGAAACGGGTGTAATAACTTCGTGTAATTTGGGTGCTATAGTAGCCGGCGGTATTCAAAATTCCGTTGCTGCGATAGTTGAAAAGGGAATAAAGACCAATGATTACATTACAGAGATAATGAAAAAGACATCTACTAATATTATTAATACATTAGGAATGGCATCTTATTCGATTAGGAGCGCATCAGTTGCGAAAGAAGAAGAACTCAAAAACCTTATGCAATCAATTGTAAGTGAGTTTAATAAGGAATATTCAGGTTTAGCCGAAGCTGATATAGAATTTGAAGTACATCTTTTGCCATTTGAAAAAGCCGATGACGACAGAATTGAAATTGCGCATACAGCTGCTTGCGAAAAAGCCGGTATAAAAAATGATATTTCATCATTCCATGCAGGTGCTGAGACACATATATATTGCCATAATAAAAATGCAAACGGTGAAACTTTTATGCCGATGCTTTTAGGATTAGCAGATGTATATAATATGCATTCCGCTGCTGAAAAAGTTGACTATAAGTCTTTGATTAAAGGTTTTGAGGTTATAGAAAACACATTTAAGGAATTCAATAAATAGTGTAAATGCGTTCCGTCTCCTAAATAAGCGGATTGACGAGAATCAGCTGTCCTCTATTTTTTTATAATCAATGTAATATCATTAAATACTATTAATATCATCAGTACGATAAGCAGCATGAAAAATACTGATGATATTTTTTCTATAACTTTTTCCTCAAGCGGTTTTCCCATAAGTTTTTCTATTAATAAAAACATCAAATGACCGCCGTCAAGCGCAGGAATCGGTAAAATATTAATAATTGCCAAATTCATGGATATTAATGCTGCGAGCAGTATACCTGCTGACTTTCCGGATTTATCAATCATATCTCCGCCGATTTTTGTAATTGCAACAACGCCGTGCATGTCTCTTATAGGAACATTTCCCGTAAAAAGCTGTCCTAAAGAGTAAATCATCATATATGTGTTATCCCAAAGATATTTACTGCTGCCTTTTATGATAGTGTAAGGGTTTGTTGTTTTTATCATAGTTTGTTTAGAAGACAGTTCTATTCCGATAAGTCCTTTTTCATCAGGGTAAATAGGATTCAAATCTATGTATTTACCATCCCTTAAAACTCTTAAATTAATCGGGTGTTTTCCGTCCGATATTGCTTTCGCAACGTCATAAAGCGTATATTGTTCATCGGAGGTATAAACTTTTTTTCCGTCAACTTCTGATTTTAAATTCTTTAGATTTTCATCAAGTTTAACACCGTTTCTTTTAAAGTATTTAGCGCCTTTAGCAGCATATTTATCCATTGTAATAATGTCTGTTTCAGGATTTTCGGGTAATCTTATTGAAAAACCGTTCGGAATAATTTCATCTTTTTCTAAAGCGGGGTTAAGAGCTTTTAAACTTTCGTAATTTTTATCAATTACTTCCTGAGAGATTGTACCGTTGCCGTGAGCGCTGTTTTTTACTATTGTTACAAATGAATATATGTTGTTAATAGGGCAGCCGTTTGCGCTAAGTATTCTGTCACCGTTTTGGAGTCCTGATTCCCAAATGCTTGCTTCTTTAGGAGCGCTTATACGTCCGGCATAGATTTCATAGTTGCCGGAAGGCAGCTGTCTTGAACATATTGCAACAAGCATAACAAGAGCTAAAGCACAAACAACATTTGAAATAACACCCGCAGAAACTACTATTGCTTTTTGCCATGCAGGTTTATTTGCGAACCTTTCCGGTGAGTCTGACGGCAAGTCGCATTCCTTGTCATCGTCAGGAAAAGAAACATATCCGCCAAGCAAAAACGCATGAACCAGTATTTCAACATCTCCGCATTTTTTGCTGAACAGAGTCGGCCCTATAGGCAAGCCGAAACCGAATTTATCAACTTTTATTCCGAAAGCTCTTGCTGCAAAAAAGTGTCCGGCTTCGTGCACCAAAATCAATAAGCTCAATAATAAAATCATTATAATAACAGACATAAAAATCTCCCTTTTCAAAAAAATTGTAGCATGAAAACGGGAGAAATAATAATACTTATAAACAAAGAGCGGAGATAAAAATCTCCGCTCCAGTTAAAACAAATTATAAAGATTATAACTTAGAAGCAACCATCTTAGTTGTTTCAGCCAATCTTGTTGAATAACCCATTTCGTTATCGTACCAAGAAATAATCTTAACTTGGTTGCCGCCCATTACACGAGTTAATAAAGCATCAACAGTTGAAGATTG
>CADCOS010000148.1 GCA_902803165.1 uncultured bacterium
ACGGTTTTAAATGATAATACGCCTTTGAGAAGTACGCCTGTTGACTATGGTATGAACAGAATGTCGCATCTTTTCAAAGACACAAACCTTATAATTGACGGGCAAAAAGGTGATTTTTACCGAGTAATACTTTCAAAGAATAAAGAAGGATGGATTGCAAAAGACGCGGTAAAACCATCAGAAAATACAGACATTAATCCCAAATTTATCACCATGAACAGTGAAACATTTAAAAATGCTTCAATTCATACAATAGAATTTACCGAAAAACTTCCTTATACTATCGAAGAAAATAACAGCGAAATTTTGTTCAAAGTTTATAATCCTTCAGTGAAAGACGATTCTGTTTACACAATAAACATCAAAAAGCCGGAAAAATATTCGTACAAAACACTTTCTTCCGACGGAATTTATGTTTTTAAGGTTAATGCAATACCATATTGTGAAAATAAAAGTCTGGAAGGTTTCACAATTACTATTGATGCAGGACATGGCGGTTCTGAACTTGGTGCTATCGGGTGTTTGGGAGATAAAGAAAAAGATATAAACCTTTTGATTGCAAACGAATTGAAAGATATTCTGTGCCAAATGGGTGCGAATGTTATAATGACAAGAGAATGTGATGCATTTATTTCGCTAGCAGACAGGGTTTCTACCGCACAAAAAAATTGTACAAATATATTTGTAAGTATTCACTTAAACTCAATCCCCGACATAAAAATGGATATTCACAAAAACAGAGGAACAAGCGTATACTATTACAATCCTAATTCAAAAGACTTGGCAAAATCAGTTTTGGATTCAGTTACATCAATTGCCGGAACACGTGACGATGGGGTAAGAACCGCAAGCTTTGCTGTTATAAGGCCCACGGATTATTTGGGAATACTTGTTGAAACCGCTTATATGACAAATCCGTTTGATTCCGTAATGTATAAATCAATTATTTTCCCACGTAATGCTGCAAAAGGTATTGCGGAGGGGATTCTAAATTATGTAACTTCAAAAAAGTAATATTTTTTATAAGGTAGCAAATTTTATATTTACGTGTTTTTACTTAGATAAAAATAAGGAATAACTATGGATATAAAATTTAATACGCTGTGTTTTCAATCAAAAACTATTAATAAAGAAGTCGTAAAAAAGGGATCAGCGCTTGTGGCAGCTATAGGTTCTGCAGCCCAAATCGGTACAGCAGCGGAGAGTAATTATCCTGATAAACTGGAAAAAGAACTTGAAGCGGAGGGCAGAAGCCGACAGGCAGAGATTAATATGTTAATGGATGCTAAAGCAAGAAGAATCCAAAATGTCATAACAAGACGTATAAACAAGAACAAACAAATTACTATAGAAGAGATTTCCAAAAGAACAAAAATTCCTGTAAATCAAGTGGTTTCTATAATATATAACAGAAGCAATAAATATACCGAATTAAGAAAAAAGTTCGATTTAGTAAAAGATAAAACCCACGTATTTAAACCTTTAGCCGATTCAGATATAAAATTAGCGCAAAAAATAGTCAACTCTGCCTCTGCTTATAGAACAACAGATGCAGAAGATATTATCAATTTAGAAGATTATGTAAAAATTCTTTCAAATAATATACGTTCAGCCAGAGTAAAAGGTCGTTGGCCAGAAGATGTTTTACAAAGATATGCCGAATATTTCAACATTTTTCCTGCATACTCGGATATGCTTATTTCTGCGCTGACTCATAATAAAATAATGAGAAGTATTACAACAACAGAAAATTTAGATTTATTATTTGCAAGTTACAGCAACAATCCTGATATGACAGAAAATTTAATTAATGAACTTGATGAAAACGGAGGATTTAAATATAGCGTAAATTCCGTATACAAAATAGCTGCTGTTTGCAAAGATTTTCCGGAGTTGGAAAAAATAGCCCGTGAAGACTCTCAGCTTGTATATTGGATATACAATATGGCTGATGAAAAAGATAACAAGAGATTTTGGGGTGATGATATTCTTAAACTTTATCAATATTACCAAGAATTTCCGGACTTGACGAAAAAATTAATACAAGATGTCTCACGCATTGAAACATATAATGTTGACGACGACAAGGCTTCCGTAAAAATTGCGGAATCAATCAAAAAAGCAGAAGAAGCGGAAAATACCGACGAAGAAGCTGATGCAGAAGAGAATTCAGTTAAAAGTAACATTCGAAAAACAAAACCTAAATATACCGCAGACGAGATTTTCTACATACTGGAAAATTATAAAAAATCTCCGGATTTGGTTTCATACCTCATTAACGGTAAATATGCTGGTACTTCGCTAAGATATGATAAAAAATATATCCTTGAAGTATTGAAAGAAAAAGAAGAATACACTAATAAAGATTTATATTGGAAGTTTGGTCATATTTACTCAAATGAAAAAGAACTCAGAAAAAAAGGTATTAAAGTATACAAACCGAAATATGATAATTTTATAAACATGCTGTAATTATTGTGATTGAAATATAATTTCAACATTTATTGTAAATATTTGTAACAATATCCTTAAAAACATTAAAGTTTTTCAAAAACATGCCGATATACATTTTGTAAGAGAAAAGAAAGCAAAAACAATTTGTGTATTAGCTGTTGATTAAGAGGTATGTTATGGAACATGATGAATACGAAATGCAGGTTGAATACTCGGAAATGACTGCATTTAACTTCAATTCCAAAGAGTATCAGGAAGTTAAAAATGATGTTTTGAAGTGCAAAGATGCCGCAAATGGTATTGAAGCATTTGCAAAAAGATTTTTTAACATTTTTAAACCGCAAACGGTTTAAATTAAGGAAGTATAGTACTAAAAAAGGGATATTGTGTATATGTCGACAACAAAAAAAGATTTTCAAAACAATTGCTTTTCTCCGAATTGGATAGAAATTGATTTGGAGGAAACGGGTAAACAGCAGGTAAATAGGGAGGAACGCCTAGAGAGCAAACAGCGTAAAGATTTAAAGATACTTTTGAAAGAGCTTGATGAAATCAGGCAAAACATTGAAAGAGTCGCTGAAAAACAGCACAGATTGGCAAATCTTATGGGTTTTTATACCGGAGAATTTGCGCAATAGATTAGAAAAAAGCTTTCCTAATAGGGAAAGCTTTTTTACATGTATCAAAATGTATTTTTAAGCGTATAGCAGCCTGTTTATTTTGAGCGCATAAAAAATTTAGCCAAATCTTTGTGTTCAAAAAATTTCGATATTGGTCTTCCGTGAGGGCATGTTTCAGGGTTTTCACACGTTCTCCAATTTCTTATAATCTCTTCCATTTGGTATTGATTTAAATACGTATTGGCTTTCACTGCGGCTTTGCAGGAGGTTGTTATAAGAATCTTTTCTTCTATGTTATCAATATTCCCTGCAATATTTTCCAGAATATCCGCCAGTATTTCTTTAGGAGAAATTCTTGAAAGTATTTGAGGAACTTTACGGAAAATTACTTCTGTATCTGATATAAAATCTAATTCATATCCGAATTTTTCCAGCTTAGCTTTATTTGATTTCAATAACTCTTTATCTGTAGCGGAAACGGGAATAACATCCGAGATAAATAATAGCTGGCAATCAATATTTTTAGATTTTTTTAGCTGCTCATAGATATAACGTTCATCTGCAATATGCTGATCAACAATTTCCAATCCGTTTTCTTTTTCAATAAGAATGTAAGTTTTTTTGTATTGTCCTATAATTACATCTTCCCAAGTAAATTCTTGAGGAGTGATAAGTTTTGATTGAACAAAATTATTTTGATGATTTTGAAATTTAGGTTCTATTTTATTGTTAACTGTATTATTAGGTTTAATAGGTATAACCTTTTCAGAGGATTCTTCCTTATAATTTTTGGTAAAAATTTGTGCAATAGAACTTTCTTCGTCAACAAAGGTATCTTCATTGATGAAAATATCTTTATTTTGTTTTGTAATGCGTTCATTATAAATAATTTGAGTTTTTTCTTTTTCTTTTTCAATAATTGATTTTAAAGCGGAATCTATGGAAGAATAAATGAAATTAAATATTTGATTAGGATTTTTGTATTTAACCTCTCTTTTTGACGGGTGAACATTTACATCAACATCAACGGGCGGTATTTCAAGATTTAAAACAATAAACGGATACCTTGAGTTTCCTGTTAAGTTCTTGTAAACCATATCAATCGCTTTTTGAAATACGGGGCATTTTACTATTCTTGAATTTACATACATATAATAGTCTTTTTTGCTTGCTCTTGTATAGTCCGGTGAACTTACAAATCCTGAAATTTTTAAATCAGATAACTTATCGGTGTTAAACACCGGTTTTAAATATGTTTCAATATCAGATGAGAATAGTTCTTTTATTGTTTGAAGCTGATTACCTGTCGCAGAAGTTTTGAAAGATAATTTCCCGTTGAATTTAAGTTCAAAAGAAATTTCAGGATGTACAAGTGCAATAGCTTGCAGAAACTCATTTATATATGCAAATTCTGTTTTAGCGCTTTTTAAGAATTTAAGTCTTGCCGGAATATTATAAAACAAATCTCTGATTTCCATAATTGTTCCGACTGCACAGCCCGTTTGAGTTTTTTTGACTTCGGAATTTTGGCATTCAACCTTCATTCCGTAATCAAAATCTTTGGTGCGTGTTGTACAGCTTAATTTGGATATTGAAATAATACTTGCAAGAGCTTCACCCCTGAATCCCATTGTGTGAATATTGTATAAGTCTTCGCCTGTTTGAATTTTACTCGTTGCGTGTTTTGAAAATGCAAGAACAATATCATCAGGATGTATTCCCGAACCGTTATCCGCTACACGTATATCCCTGCATTCATTTGAAACTTCGACACTGATTTTTGTTGCACCGGCATCAATGGAATTTTCTACAAGCTCCTTTACAACCGAATACGGACGCTCAATTACTTCTCCCGCCGCTATTTGATTAATTACGTTTTTTGATAGCTGAACAATTCTTCCCATAGAATTATTTTACAACAAACTATTTTTTATAACTTTAATAATTATAAGTAAAAAATTTTGTCTTAATTTATAGAAACAAGATACCAAGTTACAAGGGTTAAATAAACTGCCAAGCCGATAACGTCTATAGTTGTTGCAATAACCGGACCTGAAGCTACGGCGGGATCAATTTTCATTTTCTTTAAAACAAGAGGAGTACATGTACCTATCATCGTCGCAATAGTCATATTTAATGCCATTGCAAGACCAACTATTATACCTAATTCAATATTATGCTGCCATTTCCATGTTACCAATGAAACAAATAAGCCGAATATAAATCCTATACTTATACCGGTAAGTGTTTCTCTCCAAATATAGTGCCAGCTTGAATGTAATGTGACTTGTCCGGTTGACATACCGCGTACCATAAGTGTAATACTTTGTGTGCCGATATTACCGCCCAAGCCTGCAAGCAGCGGCATGAATGCGGCAATTATAGGCAAAGCGGTGAATGTGTGGTCATATTTGCTTGTAATTGAAACAGCAATAAATTCACCGATTAAAGTAATAAATAACCATGGTGTTCTTGCTTTTATGGCGTGTCCGATACTTCCTGTCAAAACATCATCGTCATCGTCGCCTAAATCCGTAACGATACCTGATGAAGTAAGGATTTCATCTGTCGTTTCTTCTTCAACAACATCCTGAACGTCATCCCAAGTAACTATCCCTTTTATGTGGTCGTATAAATCAACTACAGGAAGTGCATTGAATTGATATTTCATAAAAATATCGGCTATATGTCCCTGATAATCGTCAACGTGCACTTTTACAATATCTTTTATCATAATATCGGCGATACTGAGATTTACCGGAGAAGTTAATAATGTACGCAAAGAAACAACTCCAAGAAGGTGGTTATGTTTATCCACAACATAGACGTAATAGAGTTCCATGCTTTCTTCTTCGGCTTTAATTCTTATTGTATCGAGCGCATCTTTTACGCTCATTGAATATCCGACTGTTAAAACTTTCGGGTTCATGATACCGCCGGCGGTATCGTCGTTGTATGTTAAAAGTTCTCTGATTTCAGAAGAGAATTTTTCCGGTAATTTGTCTAAATATGTTTGGCTTTCATCATCTTCCATATCTCCCAAAACGTCTGCGGCTTCGTCGTGCGGAAGTTTTGAGATTAATCTTGATGCCAGTGTTTCATCAATTTCGCCAAGAATTTCAACTTGCAATTGAGGCGGAAGATATTCCAGTACATCTGCCGCTTTTTCTTCATCAAGCTTGGTAAAACACGACAAACGTTCTTCCGGCTTTAATTGCTGGAAAATATCAGCCAAATCAGCTTCGTGATAAGTATTTAATTCGTCTCTCAGCTGTTGTTCAGTATCTGTATCGATTAATTCTTGTATTCTGTCTACCGTGTTTTCCAAATTTTGCATCTTAAAATGCCCTCAAAATTAATGCTAAATTATCTGTAATTAGTGAATTGCAGTGGATAATCATATTTATCCTCATTTTTTCTGAGTAATTGTATAACTTCTTGCAAATCGTCTTTGCTTTTACCCGAAACTCTTACTTGTTCCCCTTGTATGGATGCTTGTACTTTAAGTTTTGAGTCTTTAATATCTGAAACAATTTTCTTTGAGAGGTCTTGGGTTAAACCTTTTCTCAAATTGAATACCTGACGTACATTTCCGCCAAGAGCGTTTTCAATTGGCTGCGCATCAAGGATTTTTATGCTTAATCCTCGTTTAACAAGTTTTGATTGAAGAATATCGAAGATATTTCTTAATTTCATTTCATCATTGGTTGTGATAGTTATATTTTTATCAGATTCCAAATCAATCTGTGAATTTGAATTTTTTAAATCAAATCTGGAGCTTAAATCTCTCTTAACCTGATCAACCGCATTAACGAGTTCTTGTTTGTCAAACTCGGAAACAACATCAAAACTGCAATCTTTAGCCATTTCAAAACTCCTGTGTTATTGTACGAAAATATAATAACACGAATTATGAAACGAATAAAGAATTCATTTGTACTATGAAATCATCCTAATTATTCAATGCCCAAAAACTTTAAAAATTTAGAGCAATGTTTTACAACAGGAGGAGCTTTTGGCGTAACATCGTATCTTGCTGCCGCAACTTTTGGTTTATCATAAAAATCAAAATCGTAATTGTATTTTGATTTGAATGCCATCGGAACATTTCCTCCGCCGGAAGTTTGTCCGTTCATACCAAAGCTGCCGTAATTGCCGTAGCCGCCGCCAAAAGAATTTAAAGACATAACCATAATAAAAACACCTTATCTTTTACTACACATATATATAAAGTATTTTTATTGAGCAAAATTGCGTTTTTAATCTGATATTGTAAATTTTTGTAACAAATACGTTATTTAAAGGTAGGTTTAATTTATGCAATTTTATTTGGTACTTTCTTTGACCGCAAAGAAAGTACCGCAAAGTTTTTTAATATACTTACAAGCCTGTAAAAGAAACTACAAGCCAAATGATTTACCCCCTCTCGGCGCTCGAACTGCGCTCATTAGGCTTGTGTATTATTGCGTTGTCGTTCGTATTTGTGCCGCGAGCGTGCTGCGTAGCAGCGATAGCGAGCGTAAGAGATTCGGCGCAGCCGAACACTGTTTAACGCCCGCAGGGCATAGTAAACAATTGCGTGTTTTTTCTTTCTTTGCCCAAGATTTCTTTCTTTTTGCCTCGCAAACAAAAAGAAAGAAATCTTGAAATTGAATTATAAAAAAGAATTAATTAAACATACAATTAAAAAGTGCGGATTGGAAATTTCCAATCCGCACTTTTATGTTCATCAATTTTTTAATCAAACTAAGCTTCAGTTGATTCTTCAGCAGGTGCTTCTTCGGCAGGAGCTTCTGCTTCAGCTGCTTTTGCTGCTTCTGCTTCAGCTTTGGCAGCTTCTTCTGCAGCTTTCTTTGCTTCTTCTTCAGCTTGTTTTTTAGCTAATGCTTTTTTAGATAACTTGACTGCTTCTGATTTTTTGTAGTTCAAAGAACCGTCTGCGTTGCAGTTAGCAATAAGGTATTTAACCGTATCAGTAGGTTGTGCACCTTTTTTAACCCATTCTTCTGCTGAAACTTTGTTAAGTTTCATATCTTTTGTTTTAGGGTTGTAGTAACCTAATTCCTCAATAGGTTTACCTTCTCTTTTTGTAGTTGAATTAATAACGATAACTCTGTATGTAGGAGCTTTTTTAGCGCCTAATCTTTTCAATCTGATTTTTAACATTTTTGTTTCCTTCTTTTTAATTTCGACTTTTGCAAATCCAGCCGCGAATTCGCTATTTTGTAAGGGCTGAAAGAGGATTCCCTCACACATAAAAGTTAAACACAAAGAAAATTCATATTCAAGAGCTGTAAAAATTTTTTAAAAAATTTTTACATGCCTTCAAAATTTTTTTATTATATAATTCAACTAAAGAGGGATTCTTATTTTTTTAAGAGAGAATTTTGATATAGCCATAATTTTTTGATTATAAGGAGGTCAAATGGGCAAATTAGAAATTACTAAGGAAATCGAAGAGAAATGCTGCGTACATCGCGGTGTTAAAGGTTCTCCGGCTCCAATTCCGCAAGAAGGCGAATGGACAAAGTGTAAAGAAATTAAAGACATTTCAGGTTTGACACACGGTTGCGGCTGCTGTGCACCACAGCAAGGAACTTGTAAACTAACTTTGAACGTTAAAGAAGGTATAATACAAGAAGCGCTTGTTGAAACAATCGGATGTTCAGGTATGACACACTCTGCAGCTATGGCAGGTGAGATACTTCCGGGTAAAACAATTTTGGAAGCATTAAATACAGACTTGGTTTGTGATGCTATCAATGTTGCAATGAGAGAATTGTTCTTGCAAATCGTATACGGCAGAACTCAATCAGCTTTTTCTGAAAACGGGTTGCCTGTTGGTGCAGGACTTGAAGATTTAGGAAAAGGCTTATGCTCTATGTGCGGTACAATTCATTCCACTAAGCAAAAAGGTGTAAGATATCTTCAACTTACTGAAGGTTATATTCTTAAACTCGGTCTTGATAAGAATGATGAAGTTATCGGATATCAATTTATCAATATGGGTAAATTTATGGATGCAATCAAGAAGGGTGTAAATCCTCAAGAAGCATTTGATAAAAATGTAGGTACATACGGCAGATTCGCAGATGCTGTTAAGTATATTGATCCGAGAGAAGAATAGTTATTTCAATTGAAAATTGAAAATTGAAAATTGAAAATTGAAAATATTTAATAATAATTTTCCACTTTCCATTTTCCATTTTCCATTAAAATCGTTAAGTGATTAAGAAAATATAAGAAAAGGAAACAAAAAATGACAGTAAAATTTGAAGGACAAGACAGACGTGAAGCTACTCTTGCTAAAGTTTTACCTGAATATGGTTTTAAATCTTTAGAGGAAGCTCGTGATTTATGTTTGTCAAAAGGCATCGATGTTGATGCTATTGTAAAAGGTATTCAGCCAATTGCCTTTGATAACGCATCTTGGGCATATACTTTAGGCTGTGCAATTGCTATTAAAAAAGGTATTAAAAACGCTGCTGATGCTGCTGAAGCTATCGGTCTCGGTTTGCAAGCGTTTGCTGTCCCGGGTTCGGTTGGTGACAGAAGACAAGTTGGTATCGGTCACGGTAACTTGGGTGCAATGCTTTTAAGAGAAGAAACAAAATGTTTTTGCTTCTTGGCAGGTCACGAATCATTTGCGGCAGCTGAAGGTGCAATCGGTATTGCAAGAAACGCTAACAAAGTAAGAAAAGAGCCTTTGAGAGTAATTTTGAACGGTCTTGGTAAAGATGCAGCTCACATAATTGCTCGTATTAACGGTTTTACTTCTGTTGAAACAGAATATGACTACAAAACAGGCGAATTGAAAATCGTTAAGGAAACAGCATTTTCTGACGGTGAAAGGGCAAAAGTAAGATGTTACGGTGCTGACGATGTTAACGAAGGCGTTGCAATCATGATTAAAGAAGGAGTTGATGTTTCTATTACAGGTAATTCAACTAACCCGACAAGATTCCAACACCCTGTTGCAGGTACTTATAAAAAATGGTGCTGGGAAAACGGCAGAAAATATTTCTCAGTTGCTTCAGGCGGCGGAACAGGTCGTACATTGCACCCTGATAATGTTGCAGCAGGTCCTGCTTCTTACGGTATGACAGATACAATGGGCAGAATGCATGGTGATGCTCAGTTTGCAGGTTCATCTTCAGTTCCTGCTCACGTAGAAATGATGGGCGTTATCGGTATGGGCAACAATCCAATGGTTGGTGCTACAGTTGCGGTTGCCGTTGCTGTTGAGAACGCAATGAAATAACTGTATTTTTCAAATAAAAAAGAGGTCTGTTTTTAACTTTACAGACCTCTTTTATTATATTTTTTATCAAGCTAAAAATTCTATTATGCATCCTGAAATAATACTCACAATCAGCAGAATAAATATCACTTTCAAAGTATCTTTAAAATTGTTATTTTTAAGCAGTACGAGTAATCCTAAACCGCCGTTTGACAGTAATCCGCTCATTGCCGCTCCGAAAGAAATTGTACCTTTTATGAGCATCATTGTTATTGCTATTGATATGGCGCAATTTGGTATTAAGCCTATTAAAGCGGCTGCTGCGCATTGCAAGTATGAGTGTGTATTTTGCAAAAAGAAATCCGTAACGGAAAAGTGTTCCAAAATATAGTTAAGGACAAGTGTTATAACAAGGATAAACGCTGTTATATTGATAGTATGAGAAATCGGGTGAAGAATAAGTTCTCTTTTGTTGATTCCTTCAGGTGAATGGTTGCAGCATCCTTCTTCATGAACGTGTTCATGCGCTTCTTCCATTGCTTCTTCCGGTGTAACATCTTTGTTAATAACGTCAGGGTTATTAAAATGTCCGGAAACTATATCAATTAAGTATCCTGCAATAATCGCTATAAGCAGTTTTAAACCTATTATAGGTAAAACGTAATGTATTTTTTCAGGGTTTGCCAATAATATAGGAATGCTTTCGTCAGAAGTTCCCAAATAAACGGCAATAGCGCATCCTCGGGTAATTAATCTTCTGGAATATAAACTGCTTGCAATAACTGAAAATCCGCATTGAGGGAATAACGAAGCTAACGATCCCACCGCAACGCTTCTTTTTCTTGATTTTTTTATGCAAGAGTCTATTTTGTCAGAAAAATAGAATTCCAATAGTTCTATTACAACAAATATAAAAAATAAAAACGGTACTAAATGAATGCTATCTATAATAGCATCAGAAATCCATTCTTCGAGCGGTAATTTTTCTATTAAACCGTCAATCGGACTGAATATAGCTTCATTAAGCTCGTTTATTTTGTTTAAAATTGATATAAGCATTTGTTTATCTCCTAAATTATTAAACCCCGAGTTTGACTACAAATCAAGTTCGGAATTTATTTTGTCTGTAAGACGTTTATATTCTTTATTTACCGGGGTGTTTTTTGAGCGTTCTATAATATCAAAAAAAACTTTTTCGTTATGGTTTTTATTATTTAATAATTGTATGGTATCAATCCTTGCGGGCACAATTAAGCCTGTTTTTGCAAAGTATTCCGAGGTACGTTTGCCTGAAAGGTATTTAACAAATTTCAAGGCTTCTGATTTATTTAAAGCTCCTTTGGTAACCGCCCAACCTGAAGCATCGCATAATAGAGCGGATTCTCCGTAAGGAAAATTTATAACCGCCCAATTAAAATTCGCTTTTTCGCTAATTTTGGGATACATCCATCTGCCTGAAAGATAAAAAACTATTTTACCGTCCAAAAACATTTGAGCCAAAGTGGAACTTCCAACTTGACTCTTAGAAGGTGCGATTTTATATTTATTTTTTAAATCTTTATAAAACTCAATTGCTTTTTTACTTTTTTCTTCGTTAATAATCAGGTTAAAATCTTTATCAAAGATTCCGCCTCCAAAATAGCTTAAATAAGGCAAAGCTGAATAAATATCATTTTCATAACTTACGGTAAAGGAATCTTTATATCTATATTTTACTAAATCCTCAATTTTCCAATCTGTGTTAGGAAGCTTTGTTTTATCAAGGTTTACGTAGAAAACCAATTCTGAAATATCTCTCGGTGCAGCTAAAATTTTATTATCATAACTGAGTCCTTTTATAGCAGGTTCAAAAAATTCGTCTTTATTAATTTCTTCAGACAAGTCTGTTAAATATTTTTCATACATCGGCAGATTTAAATTGTTAATAAAAATAACATCAGGCGGTGTATTTGAAGCAAACAACAAGTGAATTTTTTGAAAATAATTCTGCGGAATGTGCATAAAATTTATTTTTATGTTCGGGTTTTCCGATTCATAATTTTTGATGACTTGTTTTAAAATCCCGACTTCGGTAATCGAACCCCAAGATGCAAAGGTCAATTCGTTTTGAGTTTTTTTGCCGCATCCTGTAAGTAAAACGGGTATTAGTATTATTAATAAAAGTTTTTTTAGCATAGATCCATAACGTATTCAATACGGTCATTTTTTATATCAGCAATAAATTTATTTGCTCCGACTCTTATGAGATAACGAAGCGTCCCATCTTCATTCTTTTTGGTATATCTCGCTTTTATTGTTTCATTTTTAACGGATTTATATTCTTTTATTACGTAGAAAAAGTCGTCTTTATATGCAATTACTGAAAATCCGTCAGCGCTTTTTGCAAGATGACATCCGCAATGTTCCTTTAACTCTACGGATGATACGATATTATAATTTACTCCGTCAATTATACATTTTGTAACGGTAATACTTGGAGTGACCGTATTTTTATTCTGTTCTTTTTGTGATTCGGAACCTGTTTTTTCAGAAAGAGATTTATTCATTTTTCTTTCCAATCTCGCTTCTTTTATTTTTTGAATTAAGATATCAGACTTTGCGGATTTTTTTGCGGCATTTCGTTTAGGAACTATTCTGTTGAGTTTTTGCGGAATAAATTCTTCCGATTCTTTATCGGAAGCGTTTATTTGCTTTTGTTCCGTCTTAATCTCATAAACAGGTTCTGTTATATTATCTTCAGATTTTAAATCTTCATATTGTTCGGTGCTGTCTTCTTCTTGAATAAATTCTATTTTTGGCTCGATTGATTGAATTTCATGTTCGTTATTGCTGCTTTCAGAAAAATCCCATACGGCTGAAACTTCATCTTCCTGAGAATTGTTAAAATCTTCGGGTTTATTTAATATTTCATAATCTCGTGTCCCGTCATCAAAAGGTTTAAATGTGGCGTTCAAAAGATTGTTCAGCATTTCGTTTTCATCAGCTTTATAAACTTCTTTTTTTGGCTCTTCATATTTATCAGGATTAGCCATTACGTCTTTTAAATCAGGAAGAGAATCGGAAGCGCTCAATGTTGATACATCATAAGATAAATCCGAAAGTTGATATGAAGCAGACGGCTTTGATTCAAAAGCATCTTTGCGGTTTATTTCTATTGTCAAGTCCGGCATGTCGTCTACTGAAAGTGTACTTACTTCATAACCTTCACTAAAATACACGGTATCAGGTTTATACTTTGATTCAATTTTTTTATTGCCGTGTGCTTTTAATTCATCTGATAAATTAGGCAGCATATCTTTAACATTTAATGTTAAAATTTCGGACGGCTTGTATATTTTTGATTCTGTTGTTTTATTGATTTCCGACTCCATTTCTTTAGTTTTTTGAGGATCGGTTTTTAAATTTGTTATAAAATCTTTATCAATTTCAACGCTCATAAGCTTTTTCAATATTGAAATATCATCTTGAGAAAATAATATATTTTGTGAAATTGCGTAGTCCGAAACAATATTTTCCAAAAGCTTTTCTTGCGGGACTTTGTTTTCTTTTATAGGGTTTGAGACAGCATATTGTTCGATGTTCCTTATTGTCTCATCATATATTTCCAGGTTTAAAAGATTTTTTATGCATTCAATATCTTGCGGTAAAAATTTTATATTTTTATCTTGCAATAATTTTTCTAAAAATTCTT
Source organism: uncultured bacterium (assembly GCA_902803165.1). GTDB lineage: Bacteria > Cyanobacteriota > Vampirovibrionia > Gastranaerophilales > Gastranaerophilaceae > CAG-196. Next base: position 14,006 of record CADCOS010000148.1, read on the forward strand.
CATCAAAAGCAGGTGTTTCTTTTTCAGAAGTTTCTTCTTCATTACTAAATGAAAATTCATTTAAGAAATCTTCTAAAGCATCGTTTTCTTCAGAGTTTTCTGCAGTTTGTTCCTGCTGCATAACATGTTCTTGAAATAGTGCATCTAAGTCGACAACATTTAATTCTTCCGCAGGCTTAACTGTTTTTTCAGGCATTAATTGTTGATTTCTTTGATTTATGCCGGATAACATGGAGTTATTTGAATATTTTGAATCTAAATTTCGTATTGTTCTTTTGATAGATTTCTTTTTTTGTGATTCCTGTTTCTTTTGATTTTTAGACTCATTTTCATCCAAATCTATGTTGAACGACTCTCCGGTAGCGTTTGCTATATTTTCTTTTGCAATTTTAAACAAAAGAAAAGCTGCTGCAAGAATTATAAACACCCAAAGAATTACAATATAAGATTGCATTGAATTGTCTTGTTGCGGTATACTGCCGGACATGCCGGTTTCAGCGGAAGGAACAGGTTCTTGTTGTTTGTTTATATTTTGTTGTACCTGTTCATAATTTTGAGGTTGTTTAGGCGGCGGAGGAGGCGGTGAAACATGTGTTTGCCGACCGGATTGCTCCAAGGCTTCCTGTCTGCGGCGTTCAAGTTCGGCGCGTTTTTTCTTTTCCGCTTCTTCCTGTTCATTGTTTTTTAATATTTCTTCTTGTCTCGATGTTTCTATTTTTGGTTGCGTTGTTTGTTTAGAAGGAACATAAATTGTGTTGCTTGTTGTTAAATTTGTATTGCCGAATGTTTTTATCGTTACTTTTGTATAGCCTTTACTGCCCGAAGAATACGGCATAGTTCTTACATTAACACTTTTAATATTGTTATCAACGGATGATAAAGAAGGGGTTGAACCGGAACTGTTTACTTCCGGTAAAATTAATACGTAAGTTTCTGCATCTGTTTTTCTTGGTTCAATGTTTCCGGTATAAGCTGTTTTTGTTTGAAGAACCATATTTATCCCTGATGCTGTGGATTTAAATTCCAATCCCATTAAGCTGTTTTTATAATTCTCTTCCGCAAAAGAGCCCGCAACGGTTATAACCGAAGCCAAAACAAGTGCCAGCGTTTTTTTCTTATAGTTCTTCATAGTTATGATTTTATCATAATTTTGCAACAGAATATATATATTTACAAAAAAATCATTAATTTAAACTAAAGATTTAATCAATAAATCCGGTTCAAAAAATTTAATATCATATATTTTTAAATTTACGCATTCTGAAATTGTATTTTTTATGTCTGCATTAAAGCAGCTTTGTCCTGAATTATCATTAAAAATTTTAGGTGCTATAAATTGATATATTTCATCAATTAAACCTTCTTTTAATAAAGCTCCCGCCAATGTTCCTCCGCATTCAACAAAGACGGAGGAGATTCCTTTTTTGTACAATTCTTTTAAAACATGCTCTAAATCCAAACGATTATTTTTAATCGGTGTATTTTGTGAATTTGCAATAAAAACTTCACCTTGTTTAAAAATGTTTGCCGATTTTGGAACTTTTGAATCTTTATCAAGAACACATTTGAATTTGTGTACCATATTGGGGTTATCGGCAAGAACGGTGTTGGAACTTGTCATTATGCAATCAAAAGATTTTCGCATTTTGTAAACTTCCGCTCTTGCTTTATCTGATGTTATCCACTTTGAATCACCGTTTGAAGAAGCTATTTTACCATCCATTGTAGTCGCTGTTTTTAAAACAACATAAGGAAGTTCTCTTGTTATATTTTTTATGAAAATTCTGTTTAAAAACTTTGCCTCTTCTTCTAAAACTCCTTCGGTAACTTTTATGCCTGCTTTTTTTAGTTTTGATAATCCGTTAACTTTAGGATTAGGATCTCTCATTGCAAAAACAACCCTTGCAAGTTTATGTTCTATAATTAAATCAACGCAAGGAGGAGTCTTTCCGTAATGAGAGCAAGGTTCTAAATTTACATATAATGTTCCGCCTTCTGCTTCGTTGTGTTTTAACTTTAGTAATGCATCACGTTCTGCGTGATTTTCTCCGTATTTTTTATGGTATCCTTTTGAAACTATATTTCCTGTTTTATCTAAAACAACACATCCGACCATCGGGTTAGGAGATACTTTACCATTCCCTTTTATTGCGAGCTTAAAACACTCTTTCATATATTTTTCGTCTAAATTTTTCATAAAATGATTATACTATAAAACAGTTAACTTAACATTTCTTAAAGAAAATGCCGTTACATGGCAATTTTTACAAAAAAATTTTTTTTATAATAGTAGTGTAGTAGATTAAAAAGGTGTTTTATTATGGTTCAGAATGCAAGTATGTCTCAAAGTCAATTTGGTACAATAGCACGTGTAGGAATGACACAGGATGGCAGAGCGGTTTATCAGGTTGTTTCTGCTGACGGGAAATCGGGTATGAACGTAAGCATTCCTAATCATGATTGCGACAGATTTGAAAGAGCATATAATGATTTAACGGAAGCCGCTCCGAAACTTCAAGCATATATGGAAACCCATTCAACTCCGGAAGCGGCTAAAAAAGTTAGACGTCGTACAGCTTGGACAATTGGCGGTGTAACAGGAGCCGCATTTATCGGAACGTCACTTTTAACAAGAAAATGGAAACCGGTATGGAAATGGTTGACGACAATTGCAGGAGGTATAGCAGGTTTTGTCGGCGGTGCGGTTGTTGCAGCTAAAATGAGTACTCCTCCGGGAGCAAAAGAGTTTGAAAATGCTTCAAAAGTTCTTTCAAGCATTGATGTACAGCCGTTACAATAGTTACTTTACTGACAAAGATATTTGTGATAAAATTCTCCTGTAAACTATTACAGGAGAGTTTTATTATGAAAAAAAGCGGTTTTACCTTAGCGGAAGTTTTGATAACATTGAGTATAATCGGTGTGGTTGCGGCTATGACATTACCGAATTTGCAGACAGATATCGTTCAACGTCAAATCGGTCCAAAGTTGGCAAAAGCTGTAAGTACTTTTGAACAAGCCAGCGAAGCACTTTTAAACGAAAGAATGTCAGATTCATTAATTGATGCTGATATAGTAAGCACGGCGGCATCCAATAGTACAGGAAATGATTTGGCAAGTAATTTGACGGATTTCATGAAAGCATCGTCTGACGGAGCAACGGTAACAGCTAAAGACGGAACATATTATCAAATTACTATAAATAATGGTAATACAAGTTACAAACAGCCTCACAATAATCTTGTAGGTTCCGTGTTAATCGATATAGACGGAAACGCCAGAGGAGCTGATTCATTGGCAGAAGACAGATTCAGATTTTCTCTTTATGATGACGGTTCTTTAAGAGCATACGGTTCAGCTAATTATTTGGGTTCAAAAGGAACAACCACTACTACAACACCTTGGTTGAATAACTGTGATAAAACTCATTCACCAAATACTAATGCCAAAAAAGAGGCTTGTACGGGATATATATTTGAAAACAATTTGAAGGCTGATTACAAATTAGACTAATATAATCGAATAATTACTAAAACGAAACGAATTTGTTATTCGTTTCGTTTTTTGTATTTTTATAGTATAATTTTACCCGAAAGAATATTAACTTAATGGAAGCGCCCGATTTTCGAGTAATCGGGAGAAAGAAGGAAAAATGACAGTACCGGAAACAAAAAGTTTTCAGTTAGAAATCGGCGG
>CADCOS010000149.1 GCA_902803165.1 uncultured bacterium
AGCAATAGCTTTTCTTAAACGTTTGATTGCAAGAGGATACTCAGCACGAACATATATATAAGCTTCGTCTGCACCTATTGCAAAACCGGCAATTGCCATACCTTCCAAAAGTTTGTGAGGATCACCTTCCATAACGGAACGATCCATGAATGCACCCGGATCACCTTCGTCACCGTTACATACTACATAAGATTTTCCGCCTTTATTTGCAGCAGTGAATTTCCACTTCATGCCGGTAGGGAAACCTCCGCCGCCTCTTCCTCTTAAACCTGATTTTGTAATTGTATCAATAACACCATCAGGATTATTTTCTTCAATAACCTTTGCCAAAGCTTCGTAACCTCTTACTGCAATTGCTTCATCAATTGATTCGGCATTGATTTTACCGCAGTTTTTAAGAGCTGTACGAGTCTGCTTAGCGTAAAAGTTTATATCGTCATTTTTATGAACAGCTTCACCGGTCTTAGGATCTTTGTACAAAAGTCTTTCTACCGGTTGACCGCCCTTAATATGACTTTCAAAAATTTCTTCTACATCAGATTCTTTAACTTTAACATAAGTAACATGTTTGTCAGGAATAATAACTAAAACGCCTTGCTCACAAAATCCGTGACAACCGGTAGGAACAATAGTCATTTTGTCATAATCTGTAAGAGTTGAAACATTTGCACCGAGTTCTCTGAATTTTTCAATTACCTTTAAAGAACCGTTCGCAACGCAGCCTGTACCTGCACAAACCAAGACTCTTAGTCCTTGTTCTTTGATATGTTCTTGAGCTTTTGCTTGCTCATCTTTTATATTAATATTCATAGTCATTACGCAACCCCCTCTTCTTTCATAAGCGTATCCAGTATTGTACTTATAGCATCAGAGGTCATTTGAGGATAAACCTTGTCATTAATAACGCAAACAGGTGCCAGACCGCAAGCACCCAAACAGCTGACAATTTCAAGAGAGAACAGCCCGTTATCACAAGTTGTTTGTCCTTCTTTTAGTTTTAACTTGTTTCTGATAGCATTCAATACCGGCATTGAACCCCTTACGTGGCAAGCCGTACCATCACATACTCTAATTTCATATTTACCCTTAGGTTCTAATGAAAATTGAGCATAAAAAGTAGCTACACCATATACTGTAGCAGGAGATAGTCCGTCAACTTTTTCTCCGATGTATGTCATTGCTTCTTCGGGAAGATATCTGAATACTTCCTGAACACCTTGAAGCATGGCAATTAAATAAGATTTTTTGTACTCGTACTTTTCAAGAATCTTGTCGATTGCTTGAAAATCGATTTTTGTAGCGGTTTCACTCATTAATTTTCTCCTCAATCACGTGTTATTTTTGCTAATCTTAAACAAATACAGAGTAACACAAACAAAAAATCGTGACAAGAGCTACACAATTGAAACCTAATAGAGAAAACTTCTCAACCTAATTCACCGTTAGCAATTTTTTCCCATTTCATAGGCCCTTTGAAGATATTGCGTTCCGATAATTTCACCTTTCTTCCAAACTCCGCCGCCAAATATATACCCTTTTTCAACAGGATTTTCCATACAAGCCATTAAACCTTGAAATTCACCCAATGCATTATGAATTGTATCTGATGCATTGTCAGCCGCAGTTAATATATAATAAAATTCTTTATTTTTAATTTGAGTATAACCTGAACAAAGCCTGTCAATAAAAGTTTTCATTTGTCCTGATATCGCATAGAAATAAATTGGCGACGCAAATACAATCGTATCGGCTTTTTTCATTTTTTCAATAATTTCAGCCATATCATCATTTATTGCACAGGTTCCGCTTGAATAACAAAACCCGCAAGCATTGCAATAATTTATTTTTTTGTCTTTTAATGAAATTTTTTCTGCATTGTGACCTGATTCTCTCGCACCTCTAAGAAACTCATCACACAATATATCGGAGTTACCTCCTTGTCTTGGTGAAGAAGAAATGATTAATACATTTTTACTCATATTTGTCTCCCGAAAATCCACACTAATCTAAAACCCTTATACTATATTTTAACATATTTTCCCCCCCTAAATTCAACCCTTGTGTAAAATAGCAAAAAAAATTTTTACATGTTTTCATATAAGTATTATGATAATTTCCGGCAATATTAATTCAACTAATTTTAATGCAAAGTTCTTTCATAGCAAAGGATTAGAAGAAGTTGCAAAATATGCGGTTGAACAAAATAAATTTGACAGACTTGATGCAGCTCGCAAAAATATCAACTCTACTAACTTGAGAACAAGATTATTGTTTGAATACGGAAAAAATGAAAAGGGTTATCCTTTTATTTCTTTTACTCGATTTGAACCCAAAAGTTTTGTTTTAGTTCCGCAGACAATGAATGATTATAATGAATTCAAGCCTGTTATTATAGAAGGTGCAATGAAAAATCAAAATCCATTGGCTTTCGCATTGAAAAAATTAATTGCTATGGGAAATAGCGTTCCGCATAACAAGATATTTAAAAAAGTTGTTTTAAACAAGTAGTATTATATATTAGCGCTTATACATTTTGTTACAATAAGGCAATTTTTTAGTTAATTTTGTTTTATATATAGTATGGTTATGAATGTAGGAAAAATTCAGGCGGTAGGATTTAAATCTAATATAAACGATACAAAAAAGGTTTCCAATCCTTCCGAAAACATAAAAATTACGGAGTTAAGCAGGGTAACTCCCGATTTTAATGTGGTTACACCACAGAAATATTCAAAAATATCTGTAAATACTTTGCCGAATGGACTTCAAATTCATACCTACAAATTAGCCAACGGTCACACAGTTTCCGTTATACCAATGGAAGATTCACCGATGACTGTTAAAAACTACGTTAATGTCGGCTCTATGAATGAAACAGACGACATAAAAGGGATTAGCCATTTTCTTGAACACATGGCTTTCAACGGCACAATTGGCGACAACGGCTACATGAAATTAAACAGAGGAGATTCTTTCAAAAAAGTTGAAGAACTTGGCGGATGGACAAATGCAAGCACGAGTTATTCTATTACTGACTACGTGAACAGTACTCCAATGTTGGAAGAATCCGACCTGGAAAAACAAATAAAAATTATAGCGGCAATGACAGAAAACCTTGCATTATCCGAAAAAATGATAGAGAAGGAAAAGAGTCCGGTAAGTTCTGAAATAGATATGATATTGGATAGCCCTGTCACAACATCGATTGATCAAACAATAAGAACGCTTTTCAATATCAGAAGTTCCGCCGATGAACTTATTGCAGGAAGTGTAAACCATATACAAAATTTAGACAGAAACAAAGTTTTTGAGTATTACAATAAGTATTACACTCCTGATAACATGCATCTTGTAATAACCGGCGATGTTGAACCTCAAAAAGTTATGGATTTAGTATCAAAGAATTTTCATTCCAATAAAATTTCTAAGGGAGCAAAATTCTCGGAGCCTTTATATCCGATAAATCATACAGTCAGAAAAGATTTCATTTCGGATAAAGCTTCTTCAACAAACATTACTATCGGATTTGAAGGTCCTAAGAATAATGACACGAAAAATGCAATAATTGGTGAATTTATACAGCGTTATTTTAATTCTGTTGAACCGGGACTAAACAAGGAGCTTAAAAAATTAAACAGCTATGGCGGACTTAGTAACGAAAGAATCAGTAATAATTCTGCACATCCTTCTTTTAACTTTATAAACATTGATTGCGCGGACGAAAAATCAGAAGAAGTTTTAAAACTTATATTTGATAAACTTTCAAATTTAAAAACTCCAAGTCAAAAAAATCTGGATAACATTAAAAATACAATGATACAAGATTTTAACGACAATTTGGAATACTCAAGTTTTGTTAACAGTATAATCGGAAGCACTTATTTTGATGATAAAGCTGATGGTTTTATAAATTATGAAAATATCGTAAAAAGCATAACTTTGGAAGATATCAAAAATTATACAGATAAATATCTTAATATTGAAAAAGCTGCAATAACTGTTATTCATCCTGATGTTGATAAAAGTGAAGTTTTCAACAATTATGAAAATGCAAAAAATGTCAATTTTAAAGGAAAATCACATCGACCTATAAATCCCGACAAATTATCACAAACAACACTGGAAAATAATCATAAAGCAGGTTTTGTAAAAACAAAAAACCCAAATATACCGTTTTATTATACTCTTTATTACGATATTCCAAAGGAAATTAATCCTGCTGCAAAATACATTTTAGATGATATTTACTCCTCAGGTACAATGAACATGTCCGAAGAGGATTTTAGACAGTTTCAAGAAGATAACAACATTTCTTTATTTGCCTCGGTCGGAAAAACATCATTAGCAATAAACGGCTATTCCAACATGGAAAATTTTGAAAAAACAACTGATAAAGCCAGAGAATTGTTGTATAATCCGCGAATAACAGAAGAAGAATTTTCTGATGCTGTTAACAGATTTAAAGAGAATCTGCTTCTTCACCAAGACAACGCTTCTGATATTTATTTTGACCACGAAGCCGAAACAGACTCTTCTTATACAAAGACTTCTGAGTTAATTAAAAATCTTGAAAAATTAACAATTGATGATGTAAAAAATTTACACAAATATATTTTAGAAAATTCTAAAGGAACAATTTGCGTTAATGTACCGGAATCTAATCCTGATTTTAAAGAGAAGGCAATTGAAGAGTTTTCAAAATTTAATAACGTTAACAAATATTCATACGAAATTAAAGACAAATACATAGAAAACACTGAGCCTGTCGTCCTTACAAAAGACAGAAATGTATCTCAAGCTGATATAATGCAGGTTTATAAATTTGAAATTGGTGATTCTGATAAAGAACAGCTTGTTGCGAATCTAATGAATTCTTTGCTTTCTTCATCAGACTCAATAGGTCTTTTTAATAGTTTAAGAGAACGTGACCACCTTGCTTATTCTGTTTATTCGGATTTGTCCGTTGACAACAACTGCGGAAGAGTTTCATTAAACATTTTAACTTCAACAGATAACAAAGAAACCGGAACCCAAACTTATGATAACGTACAAAAATCAATAAACGGTTTCAAAAGACAAATTAATATGTTACTAAATTCCGAATATACGGATGAAGATTTGGAAACAGCAAAACGAAAAATGAAAGCTTCATTTTTGAATAATGAGACTGTAATATCAAAGCTTTCAACAATAGACTATGCAATATCCAAAGACAAACCTCTTGATATTGATAATCAAAAGTACAAAATAATAGATTCTATTACAAGAGAAGATATTGACAATTTTGCAAAAAAAGTATTTTCTAAAAAACCTGTTTACGCAATAGTAGCTTCAAAAGATACTCTTGAAAATAACAAAGACTTTTTAGAAAGTCTTAAACAAAATTAATCATAATATTTTCATTTTTTTAAGAAGCTCTTTCGTTTTTGGTATCAAATCGGGATACAATTGTCTGTGATGTCCCATTTTAATCCACTCATTTTCATTTTTCAGCGGCGTATCTATTTTGTTAATAATTTTATAAATGTAAGCATACATTCCGGTTCTGTCTGCACCTGCCATGCAGTGTATATGCACCTTTCCTGCTCTTGATTTCACTTCATTTATAATCTCTAAAAATTTCAAAATATTATTTTCATTCGGTTCTCTTGTATAAGAAGGTATATTATGATAATTCATACCCAGCCGTTTTACCAATTCAGGCTCGGAAAAATCCAATTTTTCAACTTTCATTGTACGAAAATTAATAATATCCGTGACGCCATGCTCACTTAACCATAAAAAGTCATCCGCATTAGGCTGCGCCGAACGAGAAACCGTGTTATCTATCTTTAAATAATTTATGGGAATACCTTTAAAACTAACAGAACTAACCAACACAACTAATTGCTCCAAGTTTTATTTAATTATAATTGTATATATTGGTTTCATGCAAATTCTGTATTAACTTTTGTAAAATTTGACAAAAATACTAGCAAAATATATCTTTTATGGTTTTTAAAACTATCGGAACTTTTTACAAAAAACAAATTTAATAAATATAACTTTAAAAAATAATATTGAAGAAAGGATTTAACTTATGGCAATTACAACAATTGAAATGACAGGACCAACAGCAAATTTGAGTGCAAAAATTACACCAAAAGAAAATGTAATATTGGGTTTATCAAGTGGAAACAAATCAAGTGGTGTAGTATTAAAACATGACAAATTTGTGAACTCCGAAGAGATTAAACTGTCAGAGAACTTCTTAAGAAAAATTAAAAAATTCGGATTAGAAGAACGACTTGAACAAATGATGATATATCTAAAGAAAATTATGGTTAAGTAAAACCAAAAACTCAATAAAAAAAAGACCGCCATTAAAAAGCGGTCTTTTTTTATTGAAAACTACTATTGATAAAGCGGTGCAAGTTTCTTTTCCTGTTGAGGAATTACACCTTCTTCTATTGACTGATATACTCTGTAATCTATTACAGGGAAACAATTGTCGATAGATTCAATTTCTTGCAGCTTAGAATCATCTATATTGCCGCTTTCAATCATATCAGCAATAAGGCTGAATCTGTCAACATGTTCGTTAAATCTGTCTGTTGCATAGTCTTTTGCCTGCCATGTTGTAATCAAGAACGGCCAATCAGAAGATTGCAGCAGCAAGTTTTCTCTTGCTAATTGATTTAATGCTCTGTGTAATAATTTATCTTCAGGAATTTCAGGATACTTATCAACAATAGAGCAAATTCTCTTTTCGCAAGAATGTATAATAGGCCACATCCATTCTGTTAAGTGATTTTGCCATACATAGAAGTGTCCGCCTTGTCCCCAAGAACTTTCAGGAATTTGAATAGCTTCCTGCGGAGGATATTTTGTTACATATTCACCTGCCGTAAGTCTTTCAACTTCAGGAAGATATTGGTGGAATTTTCGTATAACTTGCTTAATAAATTCAACACCTTCAAACCACCAGTGTCCGAACAACTCTGTATCAAATGAAACCATTACAAGACCTTCTTTGTTTTTAGCCATCTTGTAATCATTTAACAAGTGGTAAATCAAAGTTGTGTAGTGGTCGGAATTTTCATTAACTTTATTGAATGCCAATACCGGATCGTATAACATCTTGTCGCCCAAATCGGTTGTCGGAGATGTTATTCTCCAATAGTGCATGCCCGATTTATCATCACGTTTGTGGAATTCTCTGAAGCATCCGTCACCGGGGTATCCGTCAGCAGCAGACCAAACCTGATATCCAGCTCTGTCGTTACGTCCCATTACTGCGACCTGAGCATCAGGCAGCCAATATGCCGAG
>CADCOS010000150.1 GCA_902803165.1 uncultured bacterium
AAAACCTACCCGCAACCCTCGGAAAGAAACTACAAGACCTTCACGCATAATGTAACATATGGTCGGGTTGCATTCACTAAAGTATCAACAATTATTAAAAGACTACCTGCAACATTCAAAAACAAACATGTTATAATATAAGCTGCATAAGAATATATATGAGTTATTTACAATGAATTTATCTGTCGTTAAGGAAGATTTAAAAAAAATTAAAAGAACGAAATTTGGAATATCTATTCCGGAACTTAGAAAATATGCCCAAAAAATTGCAAGAGAAGATTACAAAACTTTTGTTGAAAATAATGATTTTTCCTCTTTTGAACTCAAACTATTACATGCTTTCGTTTTAGGTTATGCGAAAGACGATATCAATATTTTGATTAAATATTTTGCTGATTTTATTCCGCAGGTTGATGATTGGGCGGTGAATGATTCTCTGTGCCAAAGTTTTAGAGCGGCAAGAAATTTCCCCGAAAAAGTTTGGAATTTTATTATGAAATACAAAGATTCAACAAAAGAATTTGAAAGCCGAGTCGTAGCGGTAATTTTACTTTCACATTATTTAAACGATAAATATATAGACAAGGTAATAGACGTATTAGACAATTTAAATACTGATGATTATTATTCCCAAATGGGTGTTGCATGGGCGATTGCAACAGTTATGGGAAAATATCCGCAAAAGTGTCTCAAGTATCTAAAATCAAAAAATTGTCATTTGGATAAAATAACTTACCGCAAATCATTGCAAAAAATCAGAGAATCTTTTCGTGTATCTGATGAAATAAAAGAAATTACTCAAACAATGCCGCATTAATTTATATAGCAAAAAATATTTTTACGGGTTTTTTAATATTTGAAATACTATTTATGAGGATAAAAAAATCAATGCGAATACAAAGCATATCAAGTACACCTAATTTCCATGCCGCACCCGGGAAGTTTTTAAATCCAAAAGCAGAGTATAAAAAAAGTTTACTTCAAGAAACTCTAAAAGACTCATTTGATGATGGCGGGAATATTATTGCGTTGATGAGAAAATCTATTACAAAAGTTTTTCCTGATATGAATTTTGTACTCGCACCGATTGAAGATTTAAAAAGCAATGTTTTACAAAAGCTTAATCCTATAATTGAAATTATGACTACTTATACCGAGGAAAAACCGCTCTCTTTTATTTTCTTAAATGCTAAAAGGATTGTAAATATTATTAATGATGAGCAAGACGGGATTTACGGATATAAGAAACTCAATAAAATGTTAGAGGATATTTCAGAAAAAGTTACTTTAGCAGAAGAGCCTTATTTTATTTCTAAAGTAGCATCGGATTTTACGCAAAAGCTTTATATTCAGGATGAAATTACTCCCGAAACCGTTAATTCCGCTGCTGAGGAAATTTTCGTAAAATACGATTTAGATATTAATAATAAAGTTGTTGATAAAACAGAATTTGATAAAATAAATCCGTTAATAGCAGAAAAAGATTCAAATATAATGGCTGTTGCGGCAGACAAAAATGATATTAGAACGATAATATATATTAATCCTTCTCTTTCCGATACAGAGCAGTTTCCTACTGTAGTACAAAATTTTACAAATGTTTTGGCAGAAAATTCAAAAATGTTTAATCAGCTAAAGCTTGATTTGATTGGTATTGATAATGCGCCGAGAGCAAGCTCTATAGATGCAGGTTCGGTTTTCGTCAGATTAGACAAAAATTTTCCTAATTTTTTGGAGTGGCCGATTGTATTAAAAAAAGCTATTTATGACCAAATTATCAGCAATACTCTTGCTCCTTATGAAACAAAAGAAGAAAAAGAAATTATTTTTAAGCAAATACTGAATCAAATTTCTCAAGAGGCATTGTCTTATACAAATATGCCGCCGATTTTGGACAACTCCGCTGAAAAAAGATATTTACCGATTGATAAGTATTACAAAGATTTCCACATGTATTTGTGCGGAGTAAACACAACAGACTTTTCAATATAAAAATAACATTGCAAGGAGAAAATTATAAATGCAAATACTACCGATTACAAGTCAAAACAGTAACAGCACATTTAAAGGTTTAAGATACCAAAATGGTATTAAAACAAAAAATGCTTTAACCCCGAATGTTACTAAAATGCTGGCTTTGCTTGAAAAAAAATGCTCCGGCATGAAAAATGTTGATTTGATTTTAACTGATGAAAGTAAATTGCAGCTCAATATATTGTCTCCAAGATATTTGAATCCGAAATTCAATAGGTTTTATAGAGAAGAAAACTATGAAACAGGTAAATATGACAGCGGGAATTTTTATTTTCACAATATTAAAGATCACGATTATTTAAGAATCAAATTGCTTCCAACTGATGAAATCGGAATTTTTAATGTTGTTGAAGACGGTTCGACAAATTTCGGAACTACTCTTTCCGATACACTTTTAGCTGCTGATTTAATTGAAAAAACCTCGGATAAAATTAAAGCTGCAGAGAAGGAATACGGTATGGACTGTGTAAGAGTTCTTGATAACATAGATGATTTAACGATAGAGGCAGAGCGTGCAAAGCTAATTGATGATATTAAAAAATCTTATGTTGTTTTAAATGAAAAAAAATTAGACAGGCAAGACATAGATACATTGTATCTGCTGACAAATAATAAAGTCGGAGCTGAAAGTCTTGAAAACTACAAAATAGGTTTGGGCGGATATTTTGATGATTCAATAATGGATGTATACCTTGTTGACTCAAAAGGTTATTTAGACGAAGCATATAAAGAATTTTATGAAAAAGACGGATTGAAAATTGAAAATTACAGCGAAACAGGCAGGAAACTTTCTCCGCTGCATGGGGAATATCCTTATTATTCTTTTGGAACAAATGACGGAAAGTCATACGGTGTGTGTTTGGATACGTATGAAATGGGCTCTAATTTAAGCAGCATATGCAAAGATCATTTCAAGAAGCTTTTGAGCATAGCCGGAACATTAGATAGAATAGCACATAACATTGATAAATATTTAAAATCCTAAAAATAATTACAATTTAGGATTTGGCTGACCGAAAATTGTTTTGTATTTCAAATTATACATATTATTGAACAAATCAAGTTTCAATACGGTATCTTTAAAATCCTGATCTTCAATACTATTAAAAACATTTTCCAATATAGGTTCATATCTCAACCCATGATATGTGTTATACGGGCCGTTTAACCCGTCCTTAGCATAATGATAACCGACAAGGGTAAGTAAAAATCGGTTTTTTGAATTTAGCACATGTTCAATAAAAGAAATCCCCATTGAATCTTTTTGGTTAAAATCAATATAGCAATTGCCCAATTCATCCACTAATTTAGCATATTTATCAGCATTTTCAGCAGTAGGCAAAACATGTGCCAAAGCCATTAACAATGATTCTCCGTCTTTTGTAACAGGATTATTAAAAGCATCATTATCTATATAATATTGTTGACGATAATCGTTCCACTCTTTGTTTTTATCTATATATTCAAGTATGTCGTCCAATGTACAAACAAGAGAAGACACCGGAAATATTTTTTCCGGGTGACGGTGCAGATAATCTAAGTATTCGTTTTTTCCTGTGTTTTTCTGTCGGAATGGCTATCTCGGATTTGTTCCAATTCTTCTTTTCTTTGCCATTGTGCACATCTTTCAAAAACAGCGTTTGCCATTCTTTCAACGTCATCTTTTAAAACTTTGTTGACTATAGATAATATAAGTTTTTCGGAAGGAAGCTGAAAGTTTTCATATTTTTTCATACTTCCGGCTAAATGTACTTTTTTATCACAATGTGAGTTTACAAAATAACCCAAAACAGACTTCTGTAAATGCATATAATAAGATTTTAATGATTCCGAAAGACTTTCTGTGTCGGGTTCAGCAAAACTCACAATGTTATCATACAGATAGTCAAAATCTACTGTAAAATTATGCGTTTCTTTTTCTCCCAGCGTATTAAAAAATTTCTTTAACACATATATTACGGACGGAGTAAGCTCCCAAGATTTAATCATTTCTTTCAGGTCAATTTTCATATTCTCCAACTTCTCGGCGTGTTCAATATATTTTTTAAGAATCGCGGGATTTTTGATATTATGTATAGCATTATTTTTGTTTCTAATGACAACGCCATTGAAAGTTGGTGTTTTTGCAGGATTTATATTCGTATTTGTAATATTACTGATTTTCATGATTTAAGTACAGAGATTATAGTTTTTGTTATCCGTATATAGTAAAACTTGTAAAAATAAATTTTGCTACCTTGCACCGAAATATATATTTCGGTGTATTTTTGAATTTTATCTCTTTTGTTTGCTTTATAGTTTGAAGGTTTCTTTCTTTTTGTTTGCGAGGCAAAAAGAAAGAAACCTTCACAAAGAAAGAAAAAGCACGCAATTGTTTCCAATGCCCTGCGGGCATAGATTGAATGGCTGTTGCGGGTAAACCCGCACTATTACGAGCCCTATTGTTACCTTCGGTAACAGAGGGC
>CADCOS010000151.1 GCA_902803165.1 uncultured bacterium
GGCGCAGGAAATACGTTTAAAGCAACTTCAAAACCTGTACTTATCGGTACGGCTGTTGTTGGTGCTACAACAATGATTTTCTCATTGATTCTTGTAATCAAGGAAACATTAGGTATTCAGCCTGAAATGATTTTGAATTTGCTCAATCCGTACACACTTCTTGGTTTTATAGCCGGCGGTGCGGTAATTTATTGGTTCTCAGGGGCTTCAATGCAAGCTGTTACAACAGGTGCATACAGAGCTGTTGAGTATATTAAAGACAATATTCATCTTGGTGAAGCTGATGAAAAGAGTGCAAATTTAGCAAATTCAAAAGAAGTTGTAAAAATTTGTACACAATATGCTCAAAAAGGTATGTATAATATCTTTATAGCATTATTTGCATTTGCATTGGCTTTGGCATGTCTTTCTTCTCCAAACGGAGAAAATGCAGTGCCGGTGTCATTCTTTGTAAGCTATCTTGTTGCAATTGCCGTATTTGGTTTGTTCCAAGCTGTATTTATGGCAAACGCAGGCGGATGCTGGGATAATGCAAAGAAAATTGTTGAAGTAGATATGGCAGAAAAGGGAACTGACTTACATGCTGCAACAGTAGTCGGCGATACAGTCGGTGATCCTTTTAAGGATACTTCTTCGGTAGCTATGAACCCGATTATTAAATTTACAACTTTGTTTGGTTTGCTCGCTATGGAAATTGCTATCAACCCTGATTTCCAAGCTTATGCAAAACCTGCGGGAATTGTACTTTTAATACTTGCTTTGATATTCGTAATTCGTTCATTCTATTCAATGAGAATTCCTTCTAAAAAAGCATAGCGGGAAATTTAATGTAAAAAGAGATTCTTTCGATGGTAGTCGGAAGAATCTCTTTTTGTAATGTTAAAATTTGTGTTATGATAAAAAAGTGCTATAATACATAAGACAGGAGAAAAATTATGCAAGCAAGACGCGCATCCAGAGAATTGGCGCTCATATTATTTTCACAATTTGAAAAAGAAATAACAAAATATTCAAAAGAAGATTTTGAAAATATAATGGTAAAATCAGTGAGAATCCTTTCTGATTCAGCATCTGAGGAACTAAAACTCACGGTAGGTTCTTTGATTGATATTAAGAGTATGCTGGAAGATTACGAGGCAGAGCACGAATCAAATCTTTCAAGACCTATCGGTGCTAAAAATAAGCCGGTTCAGATTCCTATGACAGATGAAATGATTGAAAAAGTTGATACCATGCTGGATGTTGCCGAAAAAGCTATTTTAGCTTTGGAGATAGCAGAGTTTGCAACATTGGAAAACCAGTCCGATGTGAAAAATTACACGGCAAAAATTGCGGAGAGTTTTAAGGCTCATCATAAAGAAGTGGATGAACAAATCCAAAAGTATTCAAACGGTTGGGATATCTCAAGACTTGTTAAAATGGATAAAGATATTTTGAGAATCGCTATTACTGAATTGTTGTTTGTTCAGGATGCACCGGTAAAAGTAGTTGTGGATGAAGCTGTTGAACTTGCAAAAAAATATTCAACAGAAGATTCCTCTTCTTTCGTAAACGGTATATTAGCAAAGATAATTGTTGAGAACGGTTTGAAGTAAAAATAAAATATATTCGTGTTATAACCATGAAGGTTCGCCTATGGAGATAGACAGAAGTAAAGTTTTTGAAATTAAAAAAGCAAAGTTTTATTTACCGAATTATCAAACGGATTGTATATCAAATATAATGGTTAGTACGATGAATTATTGGGATAATTGGAAGGGCGGAGCTCTTTCAATTATCGATAAGTATTTGCTGGAAAACGCTGTGATAGCTGATATAGGTGCAAATGTCGGAAGTCATTCAATATATTGGGCGTTGGAAAGAAATGTGTTAAAAATATATTCGTTTGAGCCGTATCCGGAAACATTTGAAGTATTGAAAACAAACGTGATGTTGAATAACCTTGAAAACACAATAGAAGTAAGCAATTTCGGTCTGTCAGATGAGTTTGGAAGCTTTGTGGTAGAAGACTATAATCCGAGAAATATAGGAGCAACGGTATTCAAAAAATCCATGAGCGGAAATTTTTATTTTTGTCCGTTTGACGATTTAAAAATTTCGGAACCGATAGATATGATTAAAATAGATGTAGAAGGCGGAGAGGTCGATGTATTAAACGGTATGAAAAAAACTATGGTAAAAAGTCACCCAATTATTGTTATAGAGACATTTAACCATAAAAAAGAAGTAGATGATTATATGCACAACTTTAATTATAGTCAAGTTGAAACAATCAGAGAAGGTGAAGATTATATATACACATATTCAGGGTAAAATAAAATGTTCGAATTTTTTAATAAATTAAAAACTACAGTATCAAAAACTACGCAAAGCTTAGTAAGTAATGTTGTAAATAATGTTTCGCAGGAGGCTGAATTTTCCGAATTTGTACTTGATGACATGGAAGAATTGTTGATAGCAGCCGATATTGGCGTCAGTTATGCTTCCGAATTAACGGATAAATTAAGGAATCAAAATAAAATTAAACCTTCCCAAGTGAAAGAGTTTTTAAAAGAAGAATTTTTAAAAATACTGGATACTACGGGCAGTTGTGAACTAAATTACAAAGACGGCGACATAAATATATATTTTATAACAGGAATTAACGGAGCTGGTAAAACGACTTTAATCGGCAAATTGGCATATATGTTTAAAAATCAAGGGAAAAGAGTATTGATAGCTGCTGGTGATACTTTCAGAGCTGCTGCTGAGGAACAAGCGGAAATATGGTCTCAAAGAGCAGGCGCTGATATTGTAAGACGTGATAAAGCCGATCCTGCTTCGGTTGTTTATGAATCCATTCAAAAGGCAAGAAGTGAAAAATATGATGTAATTCTGGTTGATACTGCAGGAAGATTACATAATAAATTTAATCTGATGGAAGAATTATCTAAAATAAAAAGTGTTATAGACAAAAATGCGCCGGATGCTTTAAGAGAAAGCATACTTGTTATTGATGCGAATACAGGTCAGAACGGTTTGCAGCAAGCTAAAGTTTTTAAAGAATGTGTAAATCTTACTGCGGTAGCTTTGACGAAGCTCGACGGAACAGCTAAAGGCGGAATAGTTCTCGCTATAGCGAAAGAGTTTGGTTTGCCTGTAAAATTGGTTGGCGTTGGTGAAAAAATTGATGATATAAAGCCTTTTGATTCCGGAGCATTCATATCCGCACTTTTTGAGTAGGTTTATTTTACAATTTCAGGAAATGCTCTCCTTTAACATAGACAACACTTTTTGGCGGAGGAGAAATGTAACTTTCATGTCCGAATTTGCCGCCATTATTGTGGTCTAATGCTTGACAGAACGGCAATGTAATATAATCTTTCCATTTATCGTTTTCAAGTCTTCTTACCAAGTCTCTTCTTTCATCTCCAAGTCCCACTATTACAAGACTGCCTGATTTTAAGTTCTTGTTAAGAGCACCTGCCGCATCATATTGATAAGGAATTTCATTGTACTGTGCTACATTTCTGCAAAATAAAATTTTACAATTTTTGTCATCTAATTTTCTAAATTCATCAAGCATATCGCCTGTTTTAAACTCAATGTTTTTAAGCAAACCCTTGTGAAATTGATATGAATGAGTAATAGGACTGCCAAGACGTTTTTCTAAAGTTGCAATATCATCGTTCGGATGCTTTATAAGAGGACCTTCTTCGCTAAAAAATATGTATGGATATGCTGTCGGATAACTTTTTATAAATTTTTCTGACACATTAATTCTTCCGCTCCTTGCCACATCTAATATATATGGATCGGTGTCAAAAGCTGTGAA
>CADCOS010000152.1 GCA_902803165.1 uncultured bacterium
AATCACCTAAAAATGTCTTACTGTCGGATTCAAAAGCATTTCGGCAAGTTTATCCGAGCCTTCAAAACTTTGTTTAGCAAGCTTAGATGCGGCTTGTCCGTTATTGTATTTTATAAATTTGTGTTCAAAAAGGCATTTCCCGTTTTCGACAGTTAATTTTAAATAACAAGCGTCCGGCTTTTCGGTAAAAGGTCTTCCCACACTTCCGACATTTACGACGGTTTGTTTATTTTTCAACTGAAATCCGCAAGGGATATGCGTGTGTCCGCATAATACAAGATTTGCGCTGACTCCTTCCAACATTTTTTCGACTTCTTCCATAGGTGTATCAGGTAGGATATCTTCGTTATTCCTTCTCGGCGAACCGTGTACAAGCAAAATTTTTACACCTTCTATATCAAGTTCGTATTGTGCGGGCAAAAGTTTTAAGAATTTTGTCCGTTTTTCATCAAGCAAAGCTGCATCATATTTCAAAGCTTCCGCCATTACCGGAGCTTTAGATTTCAATTGGGTATACAAATCTTCCGAATATTCCGCAAGCATTAAATCCGTATTTCCCTGAATAAGTGTCATATTTTCACTATCCTTCATTGAAATAAATCCATCTATAATCTTTTCCGGCTCCGGTCCTGCCATAGCGTAATCACCGAGTATAAATATTTTTTCGCACCCTTCCGCTTTAACGTCATCCATAACTGCGGCAAGTGCATCCATATTTCCGTGAATATCAGACAAGACAGCAATTTTCATAAAACACCTCTCAATTTAAAAAGTTAATGCTATAATAATTTTATGATAAACAGAAGAAAATCTAAACAAATATCTATAGGTGAAGTAAAAATAGGCGGAGATGCACCGATTTCCGTACAGTCTATGTGTAACACGGATACACGTGATGTAAAAGCAACTCTTAACCAAATAGAAGAGCTTGCCTGTGCGGGGTGTGAAATTGCAAGACTTGCGGTTTTAAATAAAGATGCCGCTTCCGCAATAAAAGACATTGTTGCAAAATCACCTATTCCGCTTGTTGCGGATATACATTTTGATTACAGACTTGCGCTTGCATGTATCGAAAACGGGATTCACGCCCTTAGAATTAATCCGGGGAATATAGGAAGCCGCGAACATACAGAAAAGGTTGTAAAGGCTGCAAAAGAAAGAAACCTACCTATAAGAATAGGAATAAACGCAGGTTCTCTTGAAAAAGAATTTGCAGCGCTTGATATTCCGCTTTCGGATAAAATGGTTAAAAGCGCAATGAGGCATATTGAAATATTAGAAGATTTGAATTTTTATGACATCAAATTGTCATTAAAATCTTCTGATGTGCTTACCACAATAGAAGCATACAGAAAAATTGCCAAAATTGTAGAATACCCGCTTCATTTGGGCGTTACAGAAGCGGGAACTTTAAAATCAGGATTGATAAAATCTTCTGTAGGATTGGGAACGCTTCTTTCAGAAGGAATCGGAGATACTATAAGAGTTTCTCTGACGGAAAATCCCGTTGAAGAAGTTGAAGCCGGTTTCGGAATACTAAAAGCCCTCAATTTAAGGCAGCGAGGAGTTAATTTTATATCCTGCCCGACTTGCGGAAGAACTCAAATTGATTTAATCGGACTTGCCAAAAAAGTTGAAGACAAGTTTAAAAACAAAAATTTGCCGCCTATAACAATAGCCGTAATGGGATGTCCGGTAAACGGACCGGGAGAAGCTAAACATGCTGATTTTGGTATTGCCGGAGCAATAGGCGAAGGATATATTTTCAAAAAAGGAGAGATTGTTGCAAGAGTTCCCGAATCGGACTTGATTAATTCTTTAGAAAATATTATAATGGAAACATATAGTTCAGTTAAATAAGAATGGGTGTTATGAAGAGAAATTTATTATTATTTGGAATTTTAGTGGCTGCATTTGTTGCAATGCCTGCGTTTGCGTCTGTAACTGTCGAACAATCAACAGAACCTGAATACTTAATTAATTCGGGATATTCTGAAGTTGCGGCAGAAAGTATTTTTATCGGCAAAAACAGAGCTAACGGTAAGAGTATTGAGCCTTTATACGAAAAATCAAAAAACAGATTTACTAAATTTTGCAGAGCTTTGTACGGATACACAGATTCTACAATCGATACTTATGACAGAGTTCACCACAACATAAAATTGTCACCAAGCTGGTCTGATCTGTAATTTTTTATAAAAATTTTGAGAAATAATCGGGAATATTTATATATTTCCGATTATTGTTGTACAAAATTTTTTATTTAATATAATTATCTTATGGGAATGAAACGTTTCAGATTTTTAACATCGGGAGAGAGTCACGGCAAATGTTTAACGGCAATAATTGAAGGAGTTCCTGCCGGCATAAGAATAAAGGCTGATGTAATAAACAAAGACCTTGAGCGCCGTCAATCCGGTTACGGCAGAGGTGCCCGAATGAAAATTGAACACGACACCGTTGAAATCAAATCAGGAATAAGATTTGGAAAAACAACAGGTGCGCCGATTTGTCTTGAGATAAAAAACAATGACTACCTGAATTGGGAAGATGTTATGGCGGTTAATTCCCAAGAATACCCGACAGAAGAAACATTAAGGAAAATAGAAGAAAAATCTTTTACCAAAGCTCGTCCGGGGCATGCCGATTATGCCGGAGCAATTAAGTATAAACACTCTGATTTAAGGGATGTTTTAGAGCGCTCAAGTGCAAGAAAAACCGCAATAGAAGTTGCTGTAGGTTCAGTTGCAAAGCAGATACTAAAAGAATTTGGAATAATAGGATTTTCCCATGTTATACAAATAGGGAATGTTAAACTTGATTTTTACCCGAAAACATATACTCTTATAAAAGAAAAATCCGAAAAATCT
This sequence comes from uncultured bacterium, assembly GCA_902803165.1. Lineage (GTDB taxonomy): Bacteria > Cyanobacteriota > Vampirovibrionia > Gastranaerophilales > Gastranaerophilaceae > CAG-196. The sequence goes on from CADCOS010000152.1 coordinate 2,871, forward strand.
TCGGTAATGTGTGCCGATGAGCTGGTATCGGACAGAATGGAAAGAGCCATTGATGAGGCGGGAGAAGAAGGTGATACTCTCGGCGGAAAATTTGAAGTAATTTACGGCAACATTCCTGTCGGATTGGGTTCTTACGTCCATTGGGATATGACACTTGACGGAAGACTTGCACAGGCAATTATGAGTATACCCGCCGTAAAAGCCGTAGAAATTGGCGCAGGAGTCGACGCAGCTCATTTAAAAGGCTCGCAAATGCATGACGAAATTTTTATTGATAAGAATAAAGAAGTGTACAGACAGACCAATAATGCAGGCGGAATAGAGGGCGGCATTTCAAACGGTGAAACGCTTATAATAAAAGGTACAATGAAACCTATCCCGACGATGAGAAAATCATTAGCCACGGTAGATATGAAAAATATGACACCGGCTTCCGCTCATTTTGAAAGGTCTGATGTTTGTGCGGTACCTGCTTGTGCAGTTGTTGCGGAAGCCAGAACGGCTATTATATTGGTTGACGAATTTTTATCGAAAGTGGGCGGAGACAGTCTTACCGAAATGAAGGCACACTATGGCAAATAATATAGTTCTTATAGGAATGCCGGGTAGCGGAAAAACTCATATATGCAGTAAGCTTGCGGAAGTTTTGACGGAATATACCGCAATAGATACGGACAGTTTAATTGAAAAAATCTCCGGAATGAAAATTTCCGAAATATTTGAAAAATATTCAGAAGATTATTTCAGAAAGCTTGAATACGATACAATAAAACAAGCTGCAAACGGAAAAAATAAAATTCTTTCAATCGGCGGCGGAGCTTTTGAAAATCCGGATACAAGAAGTACACTTCTGAATTTCGGGATTGTTTTTTATTTGAAATCAAATCTTGATGTATTATATTATAGAATATCAAAAGAGAGCACCCGTCCGCTTTTACAATGTGAAAATCCGAGACAGGCGTTGGAAAATCTCTTAAAAAAACGGGAAGAAAACTATCAAAAAGCTAATTATATTATTGATACGGAAAATCTGACTGAAGATAAAATTACGGAATATATTTTAGGAATTATAAATGAAACAAACGCTTCATGTTGATATTCAGGATTATGACATAGAAATATCCGACGACAGGATTGAAAATTTAAAAGATAAAATTGATTTTTTAACCACAGGTAAAAAACGCCTGTTTGTAATTTCTCGGAAAGTTTACAAACTATACGGAAAATTGCTGAACTTGCCGGAGGATGAAATTTTTATTCTTCCTGACGGAGAAAAAGAAAAAAATATCAAAAACTATTTAAAAATACAAGAAAAAGCCTTTGAATCAGGTCTTACAAGAAAAGACGTAATGATTGCGATAGGAGGCGGCGTTGTCGGCGATATTACAGGATTTGCCGCATCTACATATATGAGAGGAATTGATTATATTCAAATTCCTACAACACTGCTTTCTATGGTGGACTCATCCGTAGGCGGAAAAACCGCAATCGATATTGAAGGCGCAAAAAACATTATAGGCTCATTTTGGCAGCCAAAAGTTGTTTTAATAAACATAAATTTTCTCAAAACATTAGACAAAAAACAGTTTCTGTCAGGAATCGGAGAAATTCTAAAATATTCTTTTATAGAAAAAAGCTGCGAATATGAAAAACCTATTTTTCTTTCCGAGTATTTAACTTTATGCTGCGAAAAACTGTTTGAATTTGATTCCGTAACCTTGATGAGAGTAATAGACTACTGCTTAAAACTAAAGATATCAGTCGTTAATAAGGATGAAAAAGAAAGCGGATTAAGACGGGTTTTGAATTTTGGGCATACTTTCGGGCATGCACTTGAATCTATAACGAACTTTAAAAAATTTACACACGGAGAAGCCGTTGTACAGGGAATCTTTATAGCACTTTCTCTCGCATACAAAACAGATTTAATTAACTACGCCTACTACAGATTATCGGCAGAATTGTTGGAAAGTTACGGATTTAAAAGTATTAATATTACAAAATACGACTGTGACAAACTGACAGAAATTATGAAACATGATAAAAAAGCGCAATCCGATAAGATATTATTTATGCTTCCGTGCGGGAAAAAATCCGTTAAAGCCGTAAAATTTTCTTCCGAAGAGGTAAAAGACTTTTTAGTTCAAACCCCGCATATTACTCCTGTTTAATATTTTAAATCATCCCTTCGAAGTACCTTAAACGGTAAGTGTATATTTTTTTTATCTTGTAGTAAAATATCATTATGATAAGAAATTTTAAAGGGCTTTTGTGCGGAATCGTAATTTCGGCGTCAATGATTCAACCGTCCGCTTATTGTGCGGGAACGGCGAATTTTGCTCAGCATTACGAGGCAGCCCAAAATTTCCTCGCACAAAATCAATATTCTTCTGCAATTCTTGAATTCAGAAAGGCGCTAAGAATTAATTATTTAGACAATTCCGCCCGTATCGGGATTGTAAATTCATATTTGGCAAGAGCTTCGTATTACGCCAATCAGGAAAAAAATTACGAAAAAGCCGCCAATGATTTCAGAAGTGCTCTGTTTTACTTAAAAATGTATCCTGAAAAAGAACAAGCTGTTCAAAATTCAACATTAATGATTACATCCGCTAATGAAAACTTAAATCAATGTTTAAAAGTTATCGGATTTGATAAAACAGCTTCCGCAAGATACAAAAAAGCCGATGAGCTTCGAGTTATGTCTAATTTTTCCGCAGCAGCCTACGAGTATTCTCAAGCTGCCCAGAACGAAACGCTTGCGGGAGATGCAAACTACCAAATTGCAGAGCTGATGAAACTTCTCGGAAACGAGCCTCGTTCGGTAGAATATTATAAAGCCGCACTGGATTCAAAACCGTCAGACGGACTTTTGAGAATGAAATACGCAAGAACGCTTGATAAATTGGGACATTATGACGAAGCGGTTGTTCAATACAATGCCGCTTTGGCAAACAGCAAAGGCGATATGGAAGTTCTCTATGCTTTAGAGCGTATTTATATAAAAAAACTTGCTCAAACACCTTCTGATGCGGAATTACACGCAAATATAGGCGCAATTAAGCAGGCTCAAGGTGATTTTGAATCTGCATTGAGTTATTACGGAAAAGCGGAACAGTTAAACCCTAATAACGTAAATACAAGGCTCAATGTCGGAACATTGTTCCAACAAAAGAAAGACTACACAAGAGCTATAAAATCCTATGATTCGGTTTTAACGCTGTATCCGGACAATGTACAGGCAAATTTATACAAAGCTCAAGCCTTGTCTGAAATGGGAGATAAGAAAAACGCTCTTACACTCTATAAAAAAGTTTTGTCGCTTGAACCGACTAACCAAACGGCAAAAACGGAAATAGTTTCCGTACTTCAAGACACAATGTCGCCGGCTGAATATGTATCATATCTGTCACAAAACGCCGGCAGCGATAAAACTATGCAAGGAATTTTGTACGATTATGCGTACAAACTCCATAAAGAAAACAAAACACAAGATGCCATAACCGCATATAAAGCGGTAATTTCAAGCAATCCCGCGAATGTTGACGCTTACGTAAATTTGGCTATCTGTTATGCGGCATCAAATGATTATAAAAATGCTCAAAATATTTTGAATACCGCTAAATCAAAATTTCCGTCCAACAATCTTGTTTTGAAAACTCTAAAAGATGTTCAGACTGATAATATGTCGAGTATTTTAACAGAAGCTTCTTCAAGCTATGAAAATAAAGATTATAAAAAGGCATTAGAGCAATATTTATCGGTATCTCCGGCGAGTGAAGACTCACTTTTAGGAGCGGCAGCTTCTTATCAGGCAATGGAAAACTACGAAAAAGCTATCGAATATTACAAAAAAGCCGAAGCAATTTCTCCGAAAAACTCTTTAATTCCTTATTATATCGGTTATTTGTATTCGGAACAAAAAAATTGGGATGAAGCACTTGCCTATTTAAAAAAATCAATTAATTTAAATCCGCAATCTGAAGCTAAATCGCTAATATCCTATGTTGAACAAAACCTTTCGGCAAGCACATTAAATGATGCGATAAGTTTGTACGAAAAAAACAACATGGAAGGTGCTTTAACCAAATTTAACGAAGTGCTGAAAAAAGAGCCTAATAATGCTTATGCATACTACTACAGGGCTTTAATATATGATGAACAAAAGAAAACAAATCTTGCAATAATTGATTATCAAAACGTTTTGAAAAACACAAAAGAGCTTCCTATTGCAAACTATATGCTTGCAGTAGATTATGACGGAATTGAAAAATACAAAGAAGCTTTTAAGTATTATAATCAATTTATATCGAATTACACTACGGAAGATGAGTATTTAAACTATGCAAAATCCCGAATCGAAGAATTGCGACCTTTTGCAGGATAAAGTAAAAACACTTATATCAAGCAGAGTTTCTCTTGCACCTATGGCTGGAATAACCGATTTTGTTCTGCGCTCAATCGTAAGAGAATATTCGCCGACTTGTCTTCTAACCACTGAAATGATTAGCTCAGAAGCCTTGACACAAGTAAAAGACACTGATATCGTAGCAAGAGCGGAAAATCATTCTCCTATTTCATATCAACTTAGCGGACATAAGCCTGAAATGATTGCCGATTGTGCGGTATATCTTCAAAAATATGCAGATATGGTTGACATAAATATGGGCTGTCCCGTAAACAAAGTTGTCAAAGGCACAGACGGAGCCGCACTAATGCGCAACCCCGATTTGGCACAAAATATTGTCCGAACCGTGAAATCAAAAATTCAAATACCGCTCAGCGTAAAATTCAGACTGGGCTATACTGCTGATGAAATGAACTACGTTGAATACGGTCAAAAAATGCAAGAGGCGGGAGCTGATTTTATAACAATCCATGCCAGAACAAGAGCTCAAATGTACGGCGGAAAAGCTGATTGGAAAAAGATAGCCGAGCTGAAACGAAATGTTGACATCCCCGTATTTGCAAACGGCGATGTAGTTTCTATAGAAACTGCCGAACAATGTCTTGAAGAATCAAATGCTGACGGAGTTGCCGTAGGAAGAGGCGTTTTGGGAGATCCTTCACTGTTATACAGAATAGAGCGCTATATTAACAAAGGAGAATACCTGCCTTCACCTTCTTTAGAGGACAAAATAAACGGAATTAAAGAATTGCTGACACGTGAAACAGAATTTAGAGGAGAGCTTGTCGGAATAAAATTTACCAGAAAATTTTACCCGTACTATGTAAACGGTTTTTCGGGAGCATCGAAATATCGTGGAGCTTTGGTTACACTTGATAACAAAAAAGAAATTTTTTCTCTGCTTGACAGAATTATACTTGAACATTCCAATTCAAATATGATAAAATAACTGAGAACAATTGGAGAGCATTATGAAAAAACACGGATTTACTTTATCGGAACTTTTGATAGCAATGTCAATAATAGCAATAGCTTCTGTACTTGTTGCGCCGGTTATATCAAATATCATGCCTGATAAAAATAAAACACGAGTTATAAAATATTATACGGCAGTAAAAGAAGCAACCTCTAATCTGCTTGAATCCGAAGCAATATATTATGCAAGACCTGACTTGGACTCAAACGGAATGCCGATATTAAAGTGCGGCAGCGATACCGTAACTCATGTCAGCCTAGCATGCACACAACAACCGCAAGTATCTCCGTATAATTCTTCCGATTACGAAGGAATTAATAAGTATCCTAATTTAATAAGACATACACTGCTTGGAGACAAGGCAGCCACAAGCATGCCTGACGGTTCTGTTTGGACAATATCCGCAGTCGACAGTTCCGACATAACAAAGGGATATACTGTTTCTATTGATATGGAACCTAATAACAGCGTAAATCACGCTTACGATTCAAGCCATAAAAAACCTGACACATTTATCTTTAAGGTATCTGTAGACGGAGATTTAACTCCGGGGGATGCTTTAACCGAAGTCTATATTAAAAATACGGACAGAACAAGTAAAAAAGAAGACATGCAAGAGGCCGAAACAGTAACTACGGAATTTTAATGATGCAGTCCGTTTGACCAATCATAAGCAGACATTTCGCCTTTACCTTCAGGTTTAATTTTTTTAAGCCTTAGCAGACCGCTGCCTGTTTTTACATCAACACCGAATTTTGAAATTCTGACAAAATCACCTTCCGAACCTTGTAAATCTTCATTTATCGGTTCAGTTTCCATTACCTTGATAATTTTACCGTCATATTCAAAAAAAGCTCCCGGACATTTGTAAACACCTCTTACAAGATTATGAATTCTTTGGGCTGATTTACTCCAATCTATTTTACACTCTTCTTTTTTTAACTTATCTGCGAAGCAAACCCCTTCTTCACTTTGTTTTTGAGGTTTTATCGTCCCTTCCGCAATTCCCAGCAAGGTTTTTTCCAAAAGTTCAGGTGACTCTGCCGAACAAATTTCAAACAATTCGACACAATTCATATTCGGAGTTATTTCTATAGGTTTTTTCATACAAATATCACCGCAATCAAGCCCTAATTCCGTAATCATCGTACAAATTCCTGTCTCGGTATCGCCGTTAATAATGGCACGTTGAATAGGATTTGCTCCTCTGTATTTCGGAAGCAGAGACACATGCAGGTTTATAGTTTCATATTTCGGTATATCCAAAACTTCCTGAGATAAAATTTGCCCGAATGCAAATGTTACAAAAAAATCGGGTTTCAATTCTCTTAATGCCTCAATTATTTCCGGCTCTTTTCTTATTGATTTCGGCTGAAACACCGTCAAATCATGCTCTAGAGCAAAAACTTTTATCGGAGAGGGCGTAAGCTTGTGTCCTCTTCCTGACGGCTTGTCCGGCTGAGTTACAACAGCCTGAACATTAAATTTATCCGAATTATATAAATGCTCAAGCGATTTAAGCCCTATGTCCGGTGTTCCAAAAAATATGATATTAAGCTTTGTCATTCTTTGCCAGTTCTTTTTCTTTCAGTTTATTTACTTCTTCTGTTAATTCAGGTTCGTCAAGCAATTTTTCAACCTCAACCGGAGGCAAATTATGTTTTTTAAGTTCTTCTTCCGCCTCAAACCTGTTAATTGAATGGTCTATAAACAAAATTCCGTCCAAATGATCAAACTCGTGCTGTATTGCCCTTGAAAGAAGACTTCCGTCTTTAGCCTCCAACACAAAAGAACGCCCGTTTGTATCAAGTGCTTTTATCATAACATTTGCATACCTTTTTACATCGGTAAAAGCTTCCGGAAAACTCAAACATCCCTCATGGCTTATACATGCGCCTGATTTTTTTATAATTTTAGGATTAATAAATACTCTCGGATTAAGCGGCTCGTCTTGTGTTGATACATCAATTACAAATACTCTTACATTTTCACCGATTTGCGGTGCGGCAAGACCTACGCCGTTTTCCTTATACATTGTATCCAACAAGTCTTCCACTAAATTTTTTATCTTTTGAGAAACCTTATGCACTTCTTTTGAAGGCTGTCTTAAAGTCTCTTCACCATACCTGACAACTTTTCTTACAGACATAACTCACCCCCATACAGGTATTTTATCATAATATCGCATAATAAATCAATTTTGTAATTTATGAGGTGAATAGGTGATTAGGTGATTTCGCTTCGCTCCGTGATTATGTGACCAGGAACTGCTTATTATTCACTTAATCACCTGATCACTTGGTCACCTATTCACCAATCGCCTAATCACCTAATCACCTGCAAGCAATTGAGAATTGTTCAGCTTATGGTATAATTATGATAAATACGAGGATTTTAACATGATAGAAATGAAAGTAATGGGTATAGCTCTTGACGTCAGAACAAATTCACCGATTGTTGTACTCCATGATTTAGATAACAGAAAAGCACTTCCGATTTGGATAGGTTCGGCTGAAGCAAGCGCAATTATCAGATGTATTGAAGGACTTGTTGTTGCACGCCCTATGACACATGATTTGATTACAAATATTATCGAAAAAACAGGTTACACTGTCGATAAAATAGAAATCAACGACGTTGAAAAAGAAACATATTATGCAACAATATTTCTTTCAAAAGGAGATGAAGTACTTGAAATAGATTCACGTCCTTCTGATGCCATTGCAATCGCTATGAGGGCGGAAGCTCCTATATATGTCACCGCTAACGTACTCATGAACGGTTCTGTTTCGACAGATTCGGCAAAAGACGAAGAAGAAGCTCAAGAATTCAAAGATTTTATACAAAATATCAAGCCTTCGGATTTTGAAAAACTAATGAAGGGTAAACACGAAGAGTCTGATCAATAAAATCAAATTATTCGGCTTTGTTATAATACTTTAGCTCCTTTGACAAATCTAAAGGTGAGCCGTTTTGTGCGAATAATTTTACGGGCAATTTACTCTTTGCAAGCCGATATTTTAAACTGACAAGCAAAACTTCCAATCCGTATTTGCAAGAGCGGAAAAAATTAATGGAAGAAGCTTCTTTAAAATACTTTGTAGGACAAGAAACTTCGCCGATTTTGAACCCGTTATATAAAATAAGAGCCAGCATTTGATTGTCAAATATAAAGTCATTGCTGCAATCTTCGAGCGGCAAAGTTTCCAAAATTTCACGGGTAAAACCGCGAAATCCCGTATGATATTCTGATAATTTTTCACCGGTCAAAATATTTTGAAACTCGGTTAAAAAACGATTTGAAATATATTTATAGAAAGGCATCCCCCCTTTTAATGCGGAGTTTCCGAGCATACGGGAAGCAATAACCGCATCATACTCTCCGAAAGCCATCATTGATGCCATCGCAGGAATAAGTTTCGGGGTATACTGGTAGTCAGGATGAAGCATAATTACAATATCCGCACCTGCCCTTAGAGCTGCCCGATAACATGATTTTTGATTCCCGCCGTAACCCAGATTTTTTTCGTGGACAATTGTTGTTATATTCAATCTCTTTGCGATGTCTTTAGTTGCGTCAGAAGAGAAATCGTCGACAAGAATTATCTCGTCGACGAAATTTTTATAAATCTCATTATAAGTTTTCTCTAAAGTTTTCTCTGCATTATAAGCAGGCATTATAACTACTATTTTTTTGTTATTAATCATTTTATAGTTATAATTCCTTAGCTTTCTACAGCCTCTTCAACATCCTCTTTCATTTCTGCATTTCTGATAGAAGATTTGTCAGAATACAAAGATTTGTTCTTGAATTTTTTAACCTGTCTGTCCAATTTATCCGCAAGTAAATCAATGCTTTCATACATAGATTCTGCTGATTCTTCGCAGCGAACAACGCCGGTGTTTGTTTTGCATGATACTTCTGCAACGTGTTTGCCGGTTGCAGCCGGATTTTTGATTACGGAAAGAATTACATCGATTCCCGTAATTTGGTCATAATGGTTAACGACCTTGCCAAGCTTCTCTTTTACATAAGACTTGATGGCATCAGTAATTTCAATGTTTTTACCGTTTACGTGTATGTACATTTACACCTCCTAATGTCTACCTATTTATTGTACAACATTTCGGTATATTTTTAAAGGGGCGAATTAATATTCTAAAACCTGAGGTAACTCTACATTAGGAGTACCGATTGTACGGACTAACTCAAGCACAGCTGCTTTCATTTGACATTTTTGAGCGGTTGCACTGAAAAAATCACTATAAAAACATCCGTCACAATTGCAGCCTCTTTTATAACATTCTAACGCTGTAGGTGTCCACCTTTTCACAGCTATAGCTCTTCCCATATCACGACTTTTAAGCACTTATATTATTCCTCCAAGAACACTTGAATAAGTGTTATTAAATTCCCAAAATCCAAACAAGTCTCTCGACCATATTTTTATTATAAGTCCTAAGAATCCTTTGACAACCCGTTTACAGCAAAATGTAACAAGCTGTTTACAAACTTGAAAAAGTCCTAAAGTATTACAATGTAAGACTCCAAGGCATGTCAATATACCATGCTTACATGGTTTGGAGACGCTTGAAACATGGAAACATGCTCATGGCATGGTTTTGCATGTTATCAATTTTTGATTAAGTTTTGTAACAAATACAGCATGTCATGCCGTTTTACATGCTAAACTAATTATTAATCGGGAGAAAGATATGTATACACTCGTTTATTCCATTACAAAAGAAGCTAATCCTGAAACCGTTTATATAAATTTGACAAATGCATGCACAAACAATTGCATCTTTTGTTTAAGAACGCAAAAAGATGACGTTTGCGGTTCCGAAATGTGGCATGATGATGAATATACGCTTGAAGACGTTATTGAGCAGTTTGAATCATTCAAACCAACACCGAAAGAAGTGGTATTTTGCGGATACGGAGAGCCTTTCTTGAGAAAGACTTTGATGAAAGAATTTGCGCAATATATACGCAAAAATTACCCTGCAATCAAAATAAGGGTGAATACAAACGGTCATGCAAATGCGATTTACAAAACCAATGTGATTGATGAATTTAAAGGCTTAATTGATGAAATATCAGTGAGTTTAAATTCAGACAATGATGATGAATATGATGAAATATGCAAACCTAAAATACCAAATGCATACGATGAAGTTAAAAAATTTATTAAAGCATCGTCCGATGCAAAAATTAAAACTGTCGCAAGTGTAGTTACGGGTTTTGATAACAAGCACCATATAAATACGGACAATTGTCAAAAAATTGCACATGAATTGGGCGCTGAATTCAGAAACAGAGAGTTTATAAAAAACGGTTACTAATATGCAAATACAAAACGTTAACAGCATGAATTTCAATTCAAAAGAACGTTTTTTAACAGAAGACGGATTGCACAATTTTCAAGCTCTAAAAAAGAAAATGAAGCAATACACTTCGACAATTATATTAAGCAAAGATTCTTATTGTCAGGACAAATTGGGATACATAAAAACCGATAATACATTCCTTTTAAATATGACTCCGAACGAAGTAATTATCGGTTCAAGCAAAATGATTATCGACGATTCGGGCAAAGTTGATATTATAAAAAAACCGTTTTTAAAATCAAAAAACAGTTTGTTAAAAAAATTGGATTTATACCTTGCAGTATTTAATAATATGTTTAATATTGACAGAATCGTCGAGAAAAAAAGATTATTATACTTTTTTAAATATGATAAAGAAAGCGGTAAAACAATAATAGAAGATCGTAAATGGATTAATTAAATATGGTACAAATAATTCTTGCATCAAATTCACCGAGACGAAAAAAAATCATGACGGAACTTGGTCTTGATTTCGAAGTTATACCGTCAAATTATGACGAAAAACTTGAAACGGATATATTTTCTTATGACCTTACAGAAGATTTAGCGACACAAAAAGCTCTTGATGTTGTAAGAAGGTTGAATGACCAAAATTGCCCGCTCACTCCAACCCTCTCCAATAGGGCGAGTGAGAACGGTTTTATTGTTATCGGCGCTGATACGGTTGTCGTGCTGCATAACAAAATTTTAGGCAAACCTCACAACAAAGAAACCGCTTACAAAATGCTTAAAGACTTGTCGGGCGCAACTCACTCCGTTGTAACTTCAATTTGCGGAATTAATACAAAAACAAATCGTGCCGCACTGATTTCCACAACAAGTTATGTAAGGTTTAAAGAATTAACCGATGAAATGATTAACTTTTATATAGACAACTTCAATCCCCTGGATAAAGCGGGAAGTTACGGTATTCAAGAATTACCTGAAGGCTATTTGGATAAATTTGAAGGCAGTTTTGAAAACATTGTAGGCTTGGATTCTAATTCCGTGTTGAGCATTTTAAAGCAACTTGAATACAATAAATAGCTTTACAGAATCCTTAATTTATGGTCTAATTAGATTATATGCCCGATTAGTTGAGAGGAGATTTATATGAAAGCGGAAGAAAGAACTTTTGTTGCAATTAAGCCTGATGCGGTTAAGCGTGGTTTAATAGGAAAAATTATTGACAGATTTGAAACAAAGGGGTTCAAAATTGTAGGCATGAAATTATTGCAGGTAACACCTGAAATGGCTGCAAAACATTATGCGGAACATGTCGGAAAACCTTTTTATAAAAGATTAATTTACTATATAACCAGCGCACCTATTGTTGCTATGGTCGTTCAAGGATACAATGCCGTTGAAAGCGTTCGCCATACAGTAGGCGCAACAAGCCCGCTTAATGCGGATGTCGGAACAATAAGAGCCGATTTTGCACAAATTATGGAATACAATGTTGTACACGCTTCCGATTCAATAGAAAGCGCAAACAGAGAAATTGACATATATTTCAGACCGGAAGAAATTTACGACAACTGGCAGTCTATGTCAGAAATTATTGCCTATGACGAAGAAAGATATAATCAACAAGGATTGTAATTGAGGTGATTGGGTGAATAGGTGACCAAGTGATTAGGTGGTATTCCGTCATTCTGAGGGAGTGAAACGACCGAAGAATCCAGTCAATTAAATGGAAAATTGAAAATGGAAAGTGGAAAATTGGGTGGATAGT
>CADCOS010000153.1 GCA_902803165.1 uncultured bacterium
AGAAAAAGAAATAAGTACATAAAAAAGATTAAATATATTTATTTTAAACCCCTCACCCTACCCTCTCCCCTTTGGGGCGAGGGAAAATTAGTTATATGCACCGAAATATATATTTTGGTGTATTTGTAAATAAAAAGCGGTTCAATCATTGAACCGCTTTTTTAATTTTTCCCTAATTTTCCTTTTTCCGCTTGAGAGCTGTGGTAATTTGTTTTAAAACACCACTGTATCTTCCATGTCTGATATGAGTATTATTCAGACATGCTCTAAAATTGTTTTAATCTAACAATGCATCTAAAATGGCAGCATTCTTTGATGCCATCGTGTTAGATCTTACACTGCTCTTGTACATATAAGTACGTAAAGCTTCTCTGATTAATTCAGAACGTGTTCTGTTTTCGCCTTCCGCTACTTGATCGATTCTTGATAAGAAGTCTTCCGGCATTGAAATAAGCACTCTTGCCATAGTATATTTCTCCTTTACTGTATGTATAACGATATTTGATATCCTGTATATATATAAAGTAACGAGAAAAGAAAAAATTGCTATTTACTCTTCAAATTGTTAAGATATATTACAAAATATTTTATGCTTTTGCTCCTACAGCCTTGTAGTAGTTAATATAATCAACCATGCAGTCAAATTGACTTGAGTAAACCATTTTGTTAACATTCATAAGATTTTCTTTTTTTTGGTTCAAGTCTAATTTAGATATAACACCTTCATCATATTTAAGCTGGGAAAGAGAAAAATCCTTTTGTTCCAGTTCTTGTATTTCTTGCTGCTTAGAAAGTTTCTCTTTATCCATGTTTACGGATACTAATGTGTCATTCACTTCCTGCATTGATGTTAAGTTTACTTTTTCGTAGTTTCTAAGACTTTTTTCGTAAGCAATTTTTTTAGATTTCAAATTTGCTTTTATTCTGCCGCCGGCAAAGATATTTTGCATAATACCGCCGCCAAGTCCCCAAAGCGCGTTAGACGTTGTAAAAAGACTGCCAATATTTTGAGCATTAAAGAGAACCCCGCCGCCAAGGTTAATAGTAGGTAAGCATTCTTTTCGTGCTATTTTTACATCTATACCGGCTTTTTCAAGAAGTTTTTCTGCTTTCATATAATCAGGTCTTTGCATTATTATTTCAGAACTTACATATTCCGGAATTACACCGCTGTATGCAAGTTGTTTCCAATCCGCTCTTGAATATTCTTCAATATTATTAGGACTGTCTCCAGTCAAAACAGCAAGTTGATGCAGAAGTTTAGTTCTTTCTTTTTTCAATTCAGTTAAATCAGTTACACCGGCAATATAGGATTCATTAGCTCGGACTAAATCGGAAGTTGAAGCTATGCCTTCGGCGTTACTTATATTCATCATTTCAAAAATTTCTTTGCGTAATTCGACAATATCAGTTTGCAGAGCTATCATTGCATCCAATCTTACTATGTTTACATAAGTGCATCCAACTGCTGATGCTATTGCAATATAGGCAGCTCTTTCATCAATGACGGATGCTTCGTATAATTTTCTGACAGCGGTAGCTTTGTTATGATTTTTGCCGAATAAATCCAGTTCATAGCTTGCAATTAGCGGGAATCCGAAACCTTCATGTGTTTTTCTTGTGAAGTTTCCGTAGCCCGGCATAAATCCTGCTTGGATTGTCGGAAGCTCTGCAGCCCTTTGCATGGCTATATTTTGGTAAAATTCATCCATTGTCAGGGTAGCCATTTTAAGGTCTTTATTGTTTTCTATAGCTTTAATTATATATCCGTCTAAAAGCTCGTCATTGAATCCTTTCCACCATTCAAGATTTATGTATTCATATTTATTTTTTGCAGGTGTTACTTTTGCAGTTTTTTTCTTTTTGATTTGTTCTTGAGTAGTTGTGTTTGTATTTTCAATCGCAAAAGCGGGTATAGTGTAACACGTTGTCATTGATATTAATATGGCAGCTATTATAATTTTTTTCATAATTAAAATTTCTCTCCAAGTACTTGATTTTTTACAATATGGATGATAACATAATTGTGTTGCAAAAGCAACATGTTGTTATAACAACATACTATAAACGGGGGATAGATTTGTCAAACAGTTTTATTCATGAACACTTTATCGATACTATATTTTATCAAATTGAGCTTACTGCAAAGTATTGTAAGCTGCTTGGACAGCAAGTATTTGAAAAATATAATGCGGGAATAACATTGGAAGAATATACGGTATTAGATACATTATCTGAAAATAATTCATTGTGTCAGAGAGATTTAGCGAAATTAATTTTAAAAGACAGAGCAAATACCGGCAAACTTCTTGATATTTTGGCAGATAAAGGATATATTTCAAGAGAACTTTCTGTGAAAAATAATCGACCTGTAAAATTAGTCAACATTACGGATAAAGGCATGGATAAGCTTAATGAAGTAGCGAGTAAAGTTAGACCGAATTATAACCTTGTAAAAGAAAAAATTAATAAACGCAATCTTCAAAAAGTAGGAGATTTGTTGAAGGAATTAAGACAAGTTTTAAATGAAACAATAGAGATACAGATATAACATATAGGTGAAAAAATGAGTGACGAAAAAGAAATCAGTGAAAGAAATATACTTAGTACAAAACGTTACTGGATAATATTAGTAGGCATTATTGCAATTTTGATTGCAGCTTTTTTAATTTTTGAAGCGTCAAAATATCAATCAACTGATGATGCGTATGTTGACACAACTACAGTTTCTGTTTCCCCAAAGGTAGCAGGACAGATTGTAAAAGTTCTGGTAAAAGATAATCAACAGGTGAAAGCAGGTGATGTTGTTGCCGTGATAGATAAAGTTGACTATGAAGTAAAATTGCAGCAAGCTGACGCGGCTTATCAAAGAGCATTATTAAATCAACAAAATGCGCATGCAAACTTAAATGCCGCAAATTCTGAAATCGAACTGGCTAGAAAAGATGTCGAACGGTATCAAAATTTGTATAAAGCAGGGGCAGTTTCAAAGCAGACACTTGATTCTGCTATAACTAATTTAGAAAAGAAACAAGCAAGTCAAATTACTGCGGAACAAGCTATATTTTCATCAAATCCTGCTAATGCATCAAAAGTGGCAGATGCGGATTTAAATGTTTTAAAAGCTCAAAAACGTGCTGCTGAACTTGCCTTAGAATACACAGATATTATTGCACCGATTGACGGAACTGTTTCGGGTAAAAAGGTTGAAGTAGGTATGATGGTTCAGGCAGGCTCACCACTGTTTGTAATAGTTCCAAATGACGTTTGGGTGGTAGCAAACTTTAAAGAAACTCAAATAAGAGGAATGAAGGAAGGTGCACCTGTTGATATTAAAATTGACACATATCCTGATAAGGTTTTTAAAGGAAAAATTGATTCTATTCAAAGAGCATCCGGGGCTAAATCAAGTTTATTCCCGCCTGAAAATGCAGTTGGTTCTTTCGTAAAAATTGTTCAGAGGATTCCTGTAAAAATCGTGTTTACGGAAGATTATGACAAAAACGAATACAAAGTAATTCCGGGTATGTCAGTTGTTCCTAAAGTAAGAGTTAAATAGTTATTGATAACATAATTCCATATCACAGCCGCAGTTTATGCTGCGGCTTTATTTTTAATTTGCAAGATAACAAAAAAAACTCTTGTAAAAGAGTTTTTTTGTTATTTTAAATATTAAAGTCTATGCATTTATATCAAGTCCGACAGCTTTATACGTGACTCTGTTACCCGGTAGTGTTTCTCTAAAACCTTCATAGGCGAGATTAGGATCTGCCTTTGGTGAAGCAATATTTGGAATGCTGTAATCGGCACCTCCTATTGGAACCGTGGTTTCAACTCCACCTGTACTTTCGACAGACGGATTTTTGCCGATTCTAATATTACTGCCGAATGTGTTTTGCAGTGAATATTTGTTGTTTAATGCGTTTACATCGACTTTTGGATATTGATTTACTCCAAGTACCATATAAATATACCTCTATATTATGTGTATACATATATATAAAGTCGTATAAATTTTAAAAATTGCTATTTTGTTAAAAATCTTTACAAAAATTAACTATTAGAGTTAACAATCCTATCTATACAAGCTTTCGGAGAATATTGCCATTCTCTGTAAGATATTCTTGATACTTTTAGTCCGGTTCTCTCAAAAATAGATTGTTTTTTCATGTTGGAAACTTTGGAAGGTGAATTATCTTCAATTCCGTCACATTCGATAACAAATTTGTTATCCACAAATAAATCGGCACTTAATCCTGCAATATCAACTCCGCACAATACCGTGTGACCGAGTTCCCTAAAAGCTTGTGCAACTTCTTTTTCAAAACCGTTTTTGTAAATATTTTCATCAAATTCATCTGAATTTACAAGTGAATATCTGTTTTCATACTCTTCAATAAAGCCGAAATAGCTCCTCAAAATGCCTTCAGGTAGTTCTCTCGGATTTTTAGAAATAAAGTTTATTGTTTTATATCTTGCTCTGGTTATTGCTACATTGAATAAATTCGGTTTTTGCAAGAAGACTAAACTTTGAGGGAAACTGTTGTTTGCATAAGCCCAAGATATAAGCATAATATCTCTTTCGTCACCTTGGAACGTATGAGCAGTACCTATTTCTATTTGGTGTTTTTCCATCATGTGTTCTGATAAAACTTTTGAAACAGATATTTTTAATTGTTCAACCTGTGCTCTAAACGGTGAAATAATACCTATTGAGACAGGTTTATCAGGATTTTTTCGTTCATCTTCCACAACGATTTCGTGTAATCTTTTTACGAGAGCTTCGATTTCAGGAAGATTTCTTGTCGCATCTGAGTCAACTTTGCCGTCCGGAACAACAACCGCTTCAAGCGCTTTAATTGAATTGTCATTCCTTTTCATAACTTTTATTCTGTTGCCGTAAAACTCTTTGTTAGAATAATTTATAATTGGAGGTAAGCTCCTGAAATGTTCATCAAGCAAAACAGGATGCATAGAATAATAATTTGCCAAATCAAACATTGAATTGGTTCTGAATCTCCACATTAGCTGGTATCTGTCTTGAATGCCGTATTGTGACATAAATGACTGTTCTTTTGCTTTCTCTAAGAATGATAAGTGAGGAAGCTGTTTATCATCACCTACAATAACTGCACGTTTAGCTCTGAATAATATAGGGAAACAGCTTGCGATATCGCACTGAGAAGCTTCATCTATAATTACCACATCAAAAAGTCCCGGTTTCATAGGTAGTGAGCCTGATACGGCATAAGTCGTAACGCACCAGCACGGAAAAGCCTCAAGAAGAGGTTTAAAATCTTCTGTTTCAAGAAGTCTGTTTTGAAGATTTTTCTTTCTTTCAACCAGAGATTTTGAATGGACAAAAAGCCGCTGTCTTTTGACTGGATCTCTCATTAAACCTTTAAGAGCCTCTCTTCTCTTTGTTTTAAGAATATCTATAGCAAGTTTCTTCTGCTTTTTCCGCATAGTTCTTAATTGCTCTGATATTACGTGAATATTTCCCGTCGATTGGATTTTAGTTTCAACCATTCTGGCTTTGCAGATAAGTTTAGCAAATTCAAGTTCGGATGACAGAATCATTAAATTTTCGTTTGATACGTTGAAGTCGTTCAGTTTAAGAATTTTCTTCAATTTATTTATTGAAGAAGCATTTTTGAATCCTGCCCAAAAACCTGCTTTTTCCATGTTTTGAGTAAGATTTTTTATAATATCTTCTATACTTGTTATTTCTTCTGCTTTTAAATCGGATTTTATAAACAGATGATTTTTATGCTGTAACTCTTGCTGTTTAATTTCTTCATTAATATCAGCCCATTCTTTTTCCAAAGAAATAATAGTTTCGGCTTTCTTTTCAAGTTCGCTGACAGATTTAAGCAGCGTTTCCATATCACTTACATCGCAAAGTATTGAGCTTTCAACTCCTTCATCAAGGTCAATCTTGTTTGACAGTAAGTCTTGAAGCTGCATGCTCAATTCTCTTTGATAGTTTAATCTTCCGGCTCTTAATGCAAGGAAAGGAGCTCCGAGAGAATTAAGTCTTTCTGCCACAACATCCACGGCTTTATCCATTCTTGAAGCTACCAAAACTGTTTTCCCGTTTGCTATAAGGTGAGCTACTAAATTTACTATTGTTTGTGATTTACCTGTTCCCGGAGGCCCAAAAACCGATACGAGTTTTGCGTTTTCAATATTTTTAATAACATTTAATTGTGCATCAGATAAAGAAAGCGGTGTTACAGGGAAAAAGTTTTCAAGTGTTTTTTGCTGTGAGTCAACGGGTTTTGATTGTGTGTACTCTTCATTGACTATATTTAAAACGGTTTCACGATATATTCCGCTTGGTTTTTCGGCAATTTGTGTTAATTCGTGAAGTACCCCTGCAGTGACGGCAGGTCTTTTCGTTAGAATGATTGCACATTGACTCGTTAAATGAATTTTTTCATAAGTAACCGGTGCTTTTTTAGAAGAATCTTCTTCCTCTTCAATGATTTCATCTATATTATCTGCATTGATTCTTTCGTTATAGAAGTCTTTTGTAATATTATCTTCTTTAACGTCAGCTTCGTGGTTTAACGATATTTCAATATCCGGCACAATTGATTTCAAAGTCGTAAGGAAAATATCTAATTTATCCTGTGTTATTGGTGATGTAGGAACTACATCAAGCAAACCTTCCAATAGCTGTTCGGTTTCGTCTTCATCATCACTCTTTTTCATTAAGGCGGTCAATGCACCGGTATTTAAGGATATAAATTCATCCGTAAGCATGCAATTTATATTAACGCCGTTTCTTTCCAGTCGGCATGGCGAATATAAAAGCGGAGTCAGAAACTCATTTTTCTTCCCTGACTTTGTTTTTCCTGTCAAAAACAAATAACCGTATATTAAATATTTGTCTTTTTGGCTTGTTTCGGATTGAATCATAAGCTCGGTAAGCTTAGGATCAGAACCTTCAAGTTTTAGGTATTCTAACCCTTGTGAAAACAGAGTGTCTTCTTCATCAAGGAATATCCATTTATTATCTCTGTCGGCTTTCAGGTTTCTAAAAGTTGAGCTTTTTACTTCCTCTCTTACACAATCATGAAGGTATTGGCTCAAACTTTTTATAAAACTGTTATTAAATGCCGAATTTATTGCTCTTGTAGCTTCTTGTAACATTAATTCTCTCCCCGTTGCACTTATATGACATAAGAAGATTATATCATATTTTGTAAATCAGGTACAGACATAAAAACAGAGAGCTTTTATACTCTCTGAAATTAAATAACCCTATAAACTCCCTAAATTTATTATTTTTTATTATTTAATTTGTCGTCTATTTTGTCCTCAAGTTTATTCCCGCCGTACGCACCTGCTCCGCTAAATATAACAAGAGTCGCTAATGCTGTATAATAATTTAAACAGAGCCCCAAAAGTCCTAACCCTATCGGTGCTAAATATCCTAATATTCCGCCGAAGCAGAGCCCTGCGATACTGCCGTTCATTCCCCTAAATTCCTGATTATAATTTTTTATTGCGCATAAATCAGTACAAGGCTTTTTATTTCTTTGTTGTTGAATATTTGGGTACAATCCTGCTTGAATAGAGGAAATCTTCATTAAATACACCTCACGTAATCTTGAAATTAGTATAAAACCGCCTAAAAAATCTTTCAATAGCAATATCGGTAATTGTTACAGTTATTTACAAAAAAAAATCAGGGTTGTTTATACCCTGATTTTTTAACTATATGTTAGTGACATAGTTTTATTTAGAACTTAGCACCGACCGTTATCTGCGTACGAAGTATTAGTCGTCAGCGTGGCCTGCAGTACCTAATACGTCTCTCATTTTGTGCATAACCATTTCTTTAACGGCTGTTCTGCCCGGTCCCATGTATTCACGAGGGTCAAATTTTTCAGGATGTTCAATGAAGAATTCTCTGATTGTTGAAGTCATAGCTAATCTTAAATCTGTATCAATGTTAATTTTAGCAACGCCGTGTTTAGAAGCGTAGTTAAGCATGTCTTCAGGTACACCTTGAGCATCAGGTAAATTACCGCCGTATTTGTTACATTTAGCAACAAATTCTGCCGGTACTGATGAAGAACCGTGAAGAACGATAGGGTAATCGCCAAATCCTGCTTCACGCAAAGCATCTTTAATTTCTTTAAGTCTTTCAAAGTCTAATTTAGCTTCGCCTTTGAATTTGTAAGCACCATGTGATGTACCAATAGCAATAGCTAATGAATCGCATCCTGTTTGTTTAACAAATTCAACAGCTTCTTTAACGTTTGTGTATTTAGCATCTTTATCAGATACGTTTACATCATCTTCAACACCGGCAAGTTTACCTAATTCAGCTTCAACTGAAACGCCTCTTTGGTGAGCGTATTCAACAACTTGTTTAGTAACTTTTACATTTTCTTCAAACGGGAATCTGCTTCCGTCAATCATAACTGATGAGAATCCGCCGTCAATACATGCCTTACAAATTTCAAAGTCAGCACCATGGTCGAGGTGAAGTGCAATAGGTACCGTAGTTGTAGCAAGTGCAGCTTCAACTAATTTAATAAGATAAGTTTGGTTTGCATATTTTCTGGCACCTGCAGATACTTGAAGAATTATTGGAGAACGTGTTTCTTCTGCAGCTTCTGCAATACCTTGTAAAATTTCCATGTTGTTAACATTGTAAGCACCAATAGCGTATCCGCCTGCGAGTGCTTTTCTGAACATTTCTTCTGTTCCGACTAATTTTCTTTCACTCATGTTTATCTCCTTCTTATAAGTAAGTACGAGGAATTACCTCTTGCATTTATAAAGTAAAACAAAAACACGTAATTTTCAATAATTGGGAAAATTTATATGTTATGTAACGGCATTATATTATTTTAAATTGGTTGATTTTATTTTGCCGTGTTCTTTATAAAGCGTCTGGAACATTGATTTAGAAGCTTTGTAGTTATTAATGGTTGATTCTAATGAAGCATTAACTACCCAATATATGCACGGTACGGATATTGCTATTGTTAATATTGCAATAATGGCATGGGTAATTATTGCTTGCATTTTATTTAAATTTTTCTTTGTGACAACGACAGAATCCTGCTCCCTTATTATACGATTTATCAGATTTTTTCTTTCTTTAACTGTAAGACTGTCTATAAAATCTTTATTTTCCGGATCAATATATATTACATATTTAGAGTATTTTGTATTTCCGTCAATGTAGTTAAGACTGTCTTTATATTCCTTTTGTGATTCACTAAGCGGTTTTTCCGTAATATTTCCGCCGGTTACTGTTTCTATATCCTGCGTTTGATTATCTGTATTTTTCTCATTATTATTGGTATCTTCAAAATTATTTTGTACGGAATTTTCAGTTTGTGTTTCAACAGGTGCTGCATCAGGCGCTTTGGCAGAATTTGCAGACTCTATTGTTTCTTGTGTTTCAGCTGCGGATTGAGCCATTGCAGCTTTTTCTTCTTGCTCTTGGTTTTGTTCCGCTTTTTGAATTTCTTGAGCAGTTGCTTCCCTTGCTGCTTCCATCGCAGC
>CADCOS010000154.1 GCA_902803165.1 uncultured bacterium
ATGCCGATAAATACAGTAAAGGAAAATTAAAGGAAAGATTATGGGATTAGCCTGTGCAAATATCAGATTATTAACTTTAACGGCCCGTAAAGCGGACCTGGAGTATGGCATTTCCATTGATTCAATGGAAAAAATGGCATTATCCCGTGAAATGAACGAATTAACAAGAGAATATAACAGCAAATTAAGTGCAAAAAATATCTGCTACTACAATAACGGTCATTATAACAAAATCAATTACAATTACCTGATGGGTAATACAGGTATGGCAATGCAGATAATGCAAAATAATGCACTTGTTAAAGAAAATTACGATATGATTTTAACTGATTATCGAGGAATGGTTGTATTATCAGATTCTTACGCAAACGCAATAAAAGCTGTTTGCGGAAATGATATTATGGATTCATCAGGCAGAGGCGGAACTTTCTCTCAAGAGAATATTGCAGAAATAATAGCTTCTTTTGTAGCAGGTTATGATGCTGATGATATAAGAAACGGCATAGAGAGCTGCGGCTATACTACAACCACTCATAATACAATGTCCGGAGAAACAACCGGAACATCAAGCGGTGATGCGGCAGACGGAATCAATGCACATTTACAAAATCTGATAGATTTCTATTATCCGATATTCCAAGCAGCAGCATCTAACGGTTGGACAACAGAATACAATACATCAATTGCTAATAATGAAGACTATGTTTCAGATGCTTTGACCTCAGGAACATTCCAATTATTCGGAGTTAACAATTACGGTCAATATGACGAAGGTACTTCGCTTAATTACTTTGTAACCAGCGGATGTCTTGAAAGTAAATCCGATGCTGATGCAAGAAAAGAGCTTGAAGCATGGTACGAACAGGAAAAAGCTATTATCACTGATAAAGAAACTATGATTGATATGGAGATAACAGATTTTTCAACAGAACTTGAATCAGTAAAAACTATGATAGAATCAATCAAATCATTTATAGATGATGCTTGTCAATCTGTATTTGATTGGGGACAAGGCTAACATTAAATAAACACTTTTATAATATATTAATTTTCCTTTTTTCTGCATTAATCAGAAGGCTTGCTCTAAAAGTAAGTCTTTTTTTTGCCAAAATAAAAAGCAGATATCCTATTAATATCTGCTTTTTATAAACTGTATTTTAGATTTCTAATTAATTCTTTGGAACATATATCCGATACCGCGAGCAGTAAGGATTAATTCAGGATTGTTAGGATCTGTTTCCAATTTTGATCTCAATCTTGAAATATGAACGTCTACAACTCTGGTATCAATTCTGTGGTCAGCAGGGTAAGACCAAACATGCTGCAAGATTTCATTTCTTGAATAAGCTTGACCTGAATTGTTAACAAGCAATTCTAACAAACTGAATTCCATGCCTGTAAGTCTTATTCTTTCATTCTTTCTGAATACTTGACGACGAGCTGTATCTATTTTGATACAACCAGTAGTTATAACGTTTTTAGAACCTTTACCGCCTGAAGCTTGAGAGCTGCCTGCTCCGCCTGTAGGAATAATTACATCCTTTGAAACAGTTCTTCTTAATACAGCTTTAACCCTTGCTTCCAATTCTTTCGGGCTGAAAGGCTTGATTACATAATCATCTGCACCGAGTTCTAAACCTGTAATTCTCTCGGAAACATCACCTAAAGCTGTTAATATAATAATCGGAACATCAGAGGTTCTTCTTATTTCTCTTGTAACACCATAGCCGTCCATTTTTGGCATCATAACATCCAATACCACCAAATCAGGATTTGCTTTATTAAATACTTCAACGGCTTCTTCACCGTCTTCTGCGACTACAACATCGTAACCAACCATTTTTAATCTTGTTTCAAGAATTCTGCGAATACTTGCTTCGTCATCTGCAACCAAAATCTTTTGCTTTGTTTCGCCCTCTGATTCGTTAACTTCCTGCAATTCTTCATTTTCTGCCATGCTATCACCCTTATGTTTAATTAACTTTACAAAAATTTTTAAAACTTAATATTTATACATATATCTTAATAGAATTTAAATTATTTTGCAAGTATCAATTCTATATATTTTGAGTTTTGGGACAATTTTAATATTACACTAAAAGTGGCAATACCTGCGCATTTAACCCTCTTTAATTTGAAAAACACACTTTGTACAATGAGCTTTTGGAACCAATACAAGATTATCATCCATGTCATACATTTCTGCAACACGGGTAATTAAAGGTTCACCGCATATAGGACATTTCAAGTTGGTTTCATGCTTTAATATTCTTGCTTTTAAATTATCTATAACTTCATCAGAAATTACCTGAAACTGATACTCACGTTCATACTGTTTTATTTCAGTCGGGGAGCATTTTAAAGCTCTGGCAAGCTTTTGTCTCACAGTCACAGGCAAAAAAAGTTCTTTCCCTGATTCAATATCTTCAAGAATTTCAATATCTATGCTTGCTTTTTGCGCCAGCCCGTATACTGAATACCCCGCTTTTTCTCTTGTTGTTTGTATAAATTCAGCCAAACTCTTCATAAAATAACTTATACTACAAAAAATATTAACTGTATACAAAAGGCGGCCCATTTTTAACCTCAAACAGAATATTATCGGCTATAACTTTTAATTCTTGAGGTGTTTTGCCGTTAGCCTTTTGTTTTTCAAATTCTTCGCACAAAGGTTCGATAGCAGATTCCTTTTTTGCTTTGAAATTTCTTAATTCCGTTGATACAAGTCTTCGCTGAAGTTCAAGTTCAATATCAGCGTTATATTTTTTTACTTCAACTTCTCTTACAGCTTCCGTTCCGACTTTTCCGCAGTAACCCAATGCAGAAATCCCTGTTATTCCTAAAAAAAGATTTTTAAATTGCGGATTTTTAGGATTCATTAACCAATCATAAAAAAATGAAAGATAATCATTTACGTGGGAAAAATAAGTAATCTTATTTCTGCCGGAACCTCCTATAGCGCTGTTAACTTTTTCTGTCGACTGATTCATAGAAGTTTTAAGATGTTTTATAAACTCTTCTTTTTCCGCAGCGGAAAGAGACATCTTATTTATAAAAGTTTCAATTTCATCGGGCTTTGCATAAATTGATTCAAGCATGTTTTCTATTACATGCTTATACGCATCTTTTCCGCTCAAAATTTTTCCGTTATGGTCTTCAACGTTATTAATTCCTTTACCTTCGTTAAAAGCTTTTATTATATTTTCAAGACCTTCTCTTGTATTTTTAAGTCCGCCTTTTATAAATTCCTCGCTTTTCTTAATATTTTTCATTGATAAATACCCCAGCCCTACGACAAAAGCGAGTGTAATTCCGGCAAAAGCGGGAAGCAGCCACTTATTTTGCTTTTCGCTTTCTGTATTATTAATATTGTTCCCTTCAAAATTCGGGGTTTTAGTTAAAGCTTCCGAAAACAGTTTTGCTTTAGAGGATAACATGCTTCTGATTATTTGCATTTTTCCTGAAAAAGATTGGGTTTCCACTTCAATTAATCTTTCTTGAAGATTCTTTTGAATATTAGCTTCTTGATTTTTTACCCAAATTTCTTTAAATCCGTCTATAAAGTTTTTTGATACAAATGCCATTGCAGCAAGCGTTATAACTCCTATAGAAGCAAGTATGGTTCTTCTGTTTGGAGATTGTATCATTGAAAATATACTTTGGTGTATTTCATTATTGATACAGTGATTTCTGGTTATTCCGGGAAGCATGTATTCTTCTGTAGATTCAAACCGTTTTTTTGAAAAATTTTTAATCAACCCTGTAAATAAGCCGAATAACCCCATTATTCCTACAGAAGCTCCTGCAAGATAAATTAATCCTCGATTTTTTTTCTTCTCTTTTTCAAAAACCTTTTGCGGTAAATCAATCTGTTCATGCGAAACAACAAGAGAATCCAAGGTTTCGTCTAAAGAAATATTTTGATCTTTTACAAATGCGTTGACTATTTTACCTTCTTTAACGTAATTGGAATTACGTTTTTGGGTTTCGGTCATATTACGCTGCCACCTTCTTGACTCGTAATCATTATCAATTTTCGGTACCATGTTCATGTTTTTTATCTTTCTTGTTTTTTAATTTTCGTTTTATTTTGTGCAAAATTGTTTTCAAATTAAAAATCCTTTTATCGTCATCAATTTTGTTGTCTTTATTTTCAGTATCATTTTTTTTGAATATTTTTAAAATAAATTGCAAACCGCTGTTTAGAAGACTTAATGCGTTTTCGGAAGCTTTTTTCAAAAAAGCTTTAGCTTCTCCGTACAAGGCATTAAGCTTATCGGTAATTTCAAATTTTATATTATTTATAGTTTGAAATAGTTTAGGAATACTTTGGATAAAATTTACCAGCGGCAAAATAATATTTTGTACAACCAAAACAACCGGTTTTGCAATAAAACTTTTGGAATACAAATTAACAAATTCTGCCATTCTCGAAGCAAGATTTATCATAGCCTTCTCAAAATTTTGAAGATTTAGAGCTCTGATTTCCAATGATTTTTGATGATTT
Source organism: uncultured bacterium (assembly GCA_902803165.1). Classification (GTDB taxonomy): domain Bacteria; phylum Cyanobacteriota; class Vampirovibrionia; order Gastranaerophilales; family Gastranaerophilaceae; genus CAG-196. The sequence goes on from CADCOS010000154.1 coordinate 4,508, forward strand.
TTCTGAGCCAATTCACGAGCTTTCATCATATTTCCAATCATTGCACACTCGTGATATGTCATTTCTCCTACTTTTCTGTTTCTGTCGGATTGACGCAATGTTCCGCCTCCCGACATCGAACAAACAGGGCATGCTCCGGGCGGAAGTCCGTGCGGACAGGTTCCGGTGTTAATTTTATTTATGTTTTGAACATTATTTGACAATACTAAAAAGCCCTCTTTTGTTACAAACACCCGCAGCAAAAGAAGCCTTGATACCATCTTGCTCGAGACGATATTTCATTATTATGATTATAAATCACAAAACGGCATTCCGGCTATAACGGCTGCGGCACAGTCAGGGATTTTCACCCTTGTTTCCCGATATTCAATTTGTTCTAATTTTATCTTATTAATAAAGGTTTGTAAAGCTAAAAAGAATTAAATGCACCGAAATACATATTTCGGTGCATTTAACTAATTTTCCCTCGCCCCAAAGGGGAGAGGGTAGGGTGAGGGGTTTAAAATAAATATATTTAATTTTTTTTATGTACTTATTTC
>CADCOS010000155.1 GCA_902803165.1 uncultured bacterium
GCCGATATCAAGTTCAGCGCACCTTGTTTTTACCTCAAATTTTTACAAAGTTGTAAATAATATAGATATAAATACACATTCAGGTCAAGAAATTTTTCTTGATATTATGCTTCATTTGGGAACACTGATTGCGGTGCTTATATTTTACAGAAAAGAAATTATAAATATTATTAAAGCGGTTTATTACGGATTTAAAAACGAAGATTTCGGAAACAAAGATTTTAAGATAGGTGTTTATATTATTTTGGGTACTGTAATGACAGTTATTCTTGCACTCCCGTTAAGTAATATTGCCGGCATGCTTGTATTCATGCCTGCGGGTGTCGGATTGTTTCTTGTCGTAACCGGTTGGGTTTTGTTGTTTAGTGAATGGTTTTCAAAAAGGCATGCCGATAAGCATGACATAACTTTGAAAAGCGCAATATTAATCGGTCTGGCACAAGGTCTTGCTTCTCTTCCGGGGTTTTCACGTTCGGGCATGACAATTGCTGCAGGATTGCTTTCAGGTTCTGACAGAGCATCATCGGCTAAATATTCATTTTTGCTTTCAATTCCTATTATTTTAGGAGCTTCAATGATTTATCCTCTTATGGAGCTTGATTTTTCCGAAATCATTACATACAATTGGCCGGCTATAATAATAGGTACAATAGTTTCCGGTGTTACTGGTTATTTTTGTATAAAATATTTTATAAAATTTGTTGAAAAATTTTCGCTTGCCTTCTTTGGTTATTATTGTGTCATTGTTGGTATTTGGGCGTATTTCTTTTTTATTAATAAAGTAAGTTAGTAACGGAGGTATTTTATGGAATTAAACAGCTGTATTGAACATACACTATTGAAACAAGATGCGACAAAAGCCGAAATTATTAACTTGCTTGATGAAGCGAAAGAATATAAATTTTTCGGAGTTTGCGTAAATCCTTGTAATGTAAAATTTGCAAAACAGTATCTAAAAGATACTGATATAAAAATAGTTACAGTAATCGGTTTTCCTTTGGGACAGACCACTTGTGAATCAAAGGTTCTTGAAACGATTGATGCGGTAAAAAACGGTGCCGATGAAATTGATATGGTTATAAACGGCGGGAAATTAAAGGACGGCGAATACGATTATATTGTTGATGAAATTTCAGCAATAAAAACCGCATGTCAGGGACATAATTTGAAAGTTATTCTTGAAACGGATTTACTAAACCAAGAAGAAATAAAAACGGCGTGTGAGCTATGTATAAAAGGCGGAGCTAATTTTGTCAAGACTTCAACAGGTTTTGTAAAAAACGGTGTCGGAGCTAAAGCGGAAGATGTAAAGCTTATGTATGACACGGTACACTCTGCGGGTTTGGGCGTAAAAGCATCAGGCGGAATAAGAGACAAAGAAGCCGCACTCAAAATGATTGAAGCGGGCGCTGAAAGACTCGGTACAAGTTCGGGTGTAAAAATCTGCGGATAATTAAGAGTTGGAATGCTGATATTTTCGTTACATTTGTTAACGAAAACATGCGCATTGTTTGATATTTACCCTGATTATGTGTATAATTTTTTAAGTGTAAATTTTACAATAGAGTGAGATAGAAATGGCATTAAATTTTCAAGACTTAATTTTAAATTTATCAAGATTCTGGTCGGATTACGGATGTATTATTCAACAGCCTTACGATATCGAAAAAGGCGCTTCGACAATGAATCCGGCAACATTTTTACGAGCTTTAGGGCCTGAACCTTGGCAAACTGCCATGGTAGAACCTTGCAGACGTCCTACGGATGCTCGATATGGTGAAAATCCAAACAGATTGGGGCACTATTTTCAGTATCAGGTTATTTTAAAACCGTCGCCTGACAATGCGCAAGAATTGTATTTAAAAAGTCTTGAGGCTATGGGGATTGATTTGTCAAAGCATGATGTCAGATTTGTTGAAGACAATTGGGAATCTCCTACGCTTGGTGCTGCCGGTGTAGGCTGGGAAGTTTGGCTTGACGGTATGGAAATCACTCAATTTACTTATTTTCAACAAGTCGGAGGTTTGGAAGTCAAACCAGTTGCTTTAGAAATTACATACGGGCTTGAAAGAATAGCTATGTATATTCAAAATAAAGAATCCGTATTTGATATAATGTGGAACAATACTTTAAAATACGGTGACATTTACCTTCAAAATGAAATTGAGCAGTCAAAGTATAACTTTGAATATTCAGATGCGGAAAGATTATTCTCACTTTTTGATGCGTATCAAAAAGAAGTTGATAATTGTGTCAACGCAGAACTCGTTCTTCCTGCTTACGATTACGTCTTAAAATGTTCTCATACATTTAACCTTCTTGATGCCAGAGGGGTAATAAGTAAGGATGAAAGGATTAATTTTATAAACAGAGTTCGTACAATGGCATCAGCTGTTGCAAAATTATACGTGGAACAGAGGGAAAAA
>CADCOS010000156.1 GCA_902803165.1 uncultured bacterium
ATTAATGAAAAGCCTTGCTTCAACGATTTTGCTTGTTTCATCTTTTTTTTACCTCGCTAATTATTTATAATTTTCTCAACTCTCAATGTATATTTGATATGTGCAATTATACCATGATTAAAGGATTTTTCAATAAGTTAAGGGAATTAATTGCCGCTTAAAAACAAGATTTGACAGACTGCTTTAAACAACTTCGCTTAACAAAATTTGTAATAAACAAGAAAAAGAAATCTTGAAAAATATAACTATTGTATTTTTATGCTAAAATAATTTCATAAAAAGAGTTATTTTTATTATAGAAAGGAAGGCTTTTATGACTAATTTATCACCATTACAAATTGAGAGACTTAAATATCAGCCAAAGCTACCTTCATCTTTAGCAAGCGGAATTAACCATCTTGTATCAATTGAAGGTTCAGCAACCGAAGCTGTTGCAAACAAAGACGAAATTAAAAACTTATTTAAAAATACTTACGGAAAACCGACCGTAACTTTTCAAACTTCGACGGAATCAAAATCAAGCGAAATGAGAAATGTCGGTGTAATACTTTCAGGCGGACAAGCACCGGGCGGACATAACGTAATCGCAGGTTTATATGATGCTTTAAAACAAGCAAATCCTTCAAATAATCTTTACGGTTTTTTAGGCGGCCCGAGCGGTATTATTGAAGGCAAATATGTAGAATTTAATGATGAATTTATTAATGATTACAGAAATACAGGCGGTTTTGATATCATCGGTTCAGGCAGAACCAAATTGGAAACGGAAGAACAATTCCAATCTGCTTGGGAAGTTTGTAAAAAATTAAATATCTCAGCAGTTGTTATCATAGGCGGTGACGATTCGAATACAAATGCGGCACTTCTTGCCGAATGGTTTGTAGCGCACAATGCAGGCATTCAAGTTATCGGCTGCCCAAAAACAATTGACGGTGATTTGAAGAATGAACAAATCGAAATTTCATTCGGTTTTGATACGGCAACAAAAACTTACGGTGAATTAATCGGCAATATTGAAAGAGATGCAAATTCCGCTAAAAAATATTGGCACTTTGTTAAGATTATGGGAAGAAGTGCTTCTCACGTTGCATTGGAGGCTGCTCTTCAAACACAACCTAATATTACATTGATTTCAGAAGAAGTTGAACAAAAGAAAATGTCACTTTCTTCAATTATAGATTATATTTCAGACGTTGTTGTAAAACGTTCAAACGCAGGTAAAAACTTTGGTATTGCAGTTATTCCGGAAGGTTTAATTGAATTTGTACCTGAATTAAAATCAATGATAGCAAACTTAAACGATATTATGCCGTCATTGGAAAAAGATTCAAAATACTCAAACGGAACAGATTCCGAAAAAATTTCAATTATTGAAAATTCACTTTCAAGTGAAAATTCTTCCGTATTCAAATCTTTACCGGCTTTGATTAAATCTCAATTGCTTATGGACAGAGATCCTCACGGAAATGTTCAGGTTTCTAAAATTGAAACAGAAAAGCTTTTGATTTCAATGGTTGAAGAAAAATTGGCGAAATTGAAAAAAGAAGGTAAATATTCAGGCAAATTCTCAACTCAGTCGCACTTCTTCGGATATGAAGGAAGATGCGCATTCCCTTCAAACTTTGATGCAGATTATTGCTATTCATTGGGATTCAATGCATTTGCACTTATCAATTTCGGATTAACAGGCTATTTGTCATCAGTAAGAAATCTTACGGAAACAGCTAATGATTGGATTGCCGGCGGTGTTCCTTTGACAATGATGATGAATATGGAAAGAAGACACGGCGAAATGAAGCCTGTTATAAAGAAAGCTTTAGTTGAGCTTGACGGGCCTGTATTCAAGAAATTGGAATCAAACAGAGAAGATTGGGCAATGAACGACAGATATTTATTCCCTGGCGCTATTCAATACTTCGGTCCATCTTCTGTTTGTGATATTACGACTGTAACATTGCAGTTGGAAAGCGAAGCAAAATTGACTAAGGTATAATTTGGTTCGTTGAGAGAAAGGTAAAAATTAACGGGCGGGGTTTGTTCTCAAACCTCGCCCGTTTTTTATTTCTCGAAATACAAAATTGTTTATGGATTTGTATAATATTTCTTCATTTCGTCAGAGAGCTCTTCCCATTTCTTGAAAGCATACCCTTCTCTTGAAAATCCTCCCAAGTTAAAGAATTCTAAATAAGCAATTAATTTACCAATTTTGCTGTCGATTTCTTTTCCTTTGTCTTCATCAAATTCTTTTGGATTCATATATGTTTCCAGTTTGTTTTTGTATCCTATAAGAACCAATTTTTGTTTATCTGTTATATTTGGAGTTTTTTCTATTATTGCATCAATATTATTATTAATTGTTTCAATCAACTGATTAATAAGTTGGTCTCTGGCAGTATTTCCGCATTTTCTATCATGAATTAATTCAAACAAACCCTTATCGCGTTTTATACCCCATTCATTTTTAATAACAATAGGTTTACTTAAAAATACCAGTATATTCTTGTCATTAATCACTGATGTAACACCGCCTTTAACTTTACCTTCTTCTAATTGGTCGCCATATTCTTTAACACCAAGAATTGCATTGATTTCTTGCCAATATTCGTTAGTTATATGGTGAACCCAGTCTTCACCTGTAAATAACTCACCTAATCTGGTTCGGCGTTCTTCAACTAATTTTTCATCGTATTTTCTTTGAATAACTTCAGGCTTAGTAGCTTTTGATTCAATTTTACTGTCGGATAAAACTTTATGATAACCGTCTTCAAGTTTTACATACTGAGTGGTGTCGCCTTGGGCATGATAAACCTTATGTCCGTTCATGGTAATAGCATCTTCCTTCAGACAACTCAGGGTTTCAATGTTATAACTTTTTTCTGCTTGCTTCACCAAGTCCTTGAATTCTGTTATAGTATATTTTCTTTCTCCATTGTCCGAACCTGGCCCAAATTCCATAATAACATTGCTATTTGGACATTTTAAGAATTTACGTTCTTTACCGGCTGCATCTGTTATTACATAAACAGGGAGATTACCTTCTTTTTCAACTTTTTTTACGATAGTGTTACTGTCGGCTAACTCGCTCAATTGAGTGCTAACTTCTTCCGGAGTCGATGTATTCACCGTGTTTGATGCATTGCCTATGCCATTGGCGTTACATGTTTCTGAACTTGTCGGAACCTCACTTCCTTCGTCCAATGCCCATGTTTTTGCGTTTGAAATTACAGTTTCGTCCATTTTTTCAGCTTTTAAATCTTCTTCGGTCTTTGTAACTATAAAATCAAATACACCCGGAACAGCTTTTTCGTAGTGACCTTTCAGATCACTCAAAAGATGTTTCACTTCAATTATTCTCATTGCTGCATATAATTTGTTAAATGCCTCGCAGAAGTCATCGTCAAATACATCTGAGGTTATTTTGCCATTTAATGCCTTTTTAAGTTCAGCAAATTCTTTCTTGCCTTCTTCATTCAAATAATCTTCTGTTGTATCAGCTCTGGTCACAAGTTTTTCTGCAAGCTTTATCGCTCCTGCTTTAACGAGAGCTTGATCTTCAGGTTTATTTTGTGTTGCTTTATAAGCAATCATAACGTCTGACATTAGGTTTGAACCGTTATTTGTATTGTAGCTGCTTACAGAATCCAATATTTCATAATTTTCAAACCAACCGAATGCTTCTGTTATATTTGCACCGTGAGTGTTAGTTATATTCGTCAATTTTGCTTTTGTTTGTGCCGTGTGGCCGTCTAGAGCTGTTTTTCGTTCATAACCAATAATTTCAAGACCTTTAGTCAACGCTCCAGGCTTATTTTTAGTGGCATCTCCGCTGTCATTCTTCGTAAGAAGTCCGCTATTTTCTGATGTTATAAATTTTTCAAGCTGAGTTGCTCTGTTTGTTTTAATATAATCTAATAATGTTTGTAATTTAGCTAATTTTTCTTCGTAAGTAGCATTACGTGTTTTGTCTTTGTCTGTTTCTTCATCATGTTCTGTAATTTTTAGTTTATCAATTTCTTTGATTTCATCTTTCAAATCTTTACTGTCTTGATAAACAGCATATTTATTTAAAAATGCTTTCATTGTATCATATTTCTTCTTAGCAGCTTTTTCTTCTTCTGTTTGAGGTGTGCCGCCGTTATTTCCGTTATTTCCG
>CADCOS010000157.1 GCA_902803165.1 uncultured bacterium
CTGCAATTGTCTGTAGCTCCCGAATTGGGTAATTTTCCCCATAATATTTATAACTTCCTGTTTCGGAATATTGTATTTATCACTCAGATTTGAAGCAGATTTTTCTATATCCGAAGCAGTTATAACTCCTGCTTGTCTGCTTATTTTTTCGGCAATATATACAGCTGCTTTATTATTATCATAAATTGAATTATTAATATCAAGTAATTTAAAAGCTTGCAAATCAACGTTGCTGTTACCGCTTTCTATTTTCTGCTGCAAGGTTAAAGGCTGTTGTTCCTGAATTTTCTCCGATTCTGCCGGTTTGCTGTCGATTTTTGCCAACCCGAGCGAAGTAATGAGCGGGCTTGATAAAATAAGATTTTTTAGTGTTTTTTTTGCGGTAGTTGCTGTTCTTTCAAAAGTGTCAACACTCGGTTTTGAAACACCTAAAAATGACGGACGAATGTTGTTTCGTTCGCTTATTTTAGGTTGATTGTAAGTAACTGCTTGAATTTTCATATACTGCCTCTTAGTCAAAAGCCGGTGAATATAAAAAATTGCCTGTTTATTACGAATTGTAAACTCACTCCTCTATATGAATGATGTAAGACTGAATCAAATATTTTATGATAGCGGTGGGGAGAGGTAAATCTTATTTTTGTTGGTTTAGGTATAAGGTTCCTCAAAAGAGCTTTACGGTATGATAAATTCGATATTTTTTGATGAATTATATAAGCAATATTCATGGTATGACTCTGTATTCACACCTGTTATAGAAAACTGCAGCAACGAATTTTTTTATGACGGTTTTGAATATAAACTTATGTCAGTCAGCACCAACATGAATCTTCTTTCCCAAAATGAAACATTTTTTGTTACCAAAGTAAAAATCAATTCAAAAAATGATGTATATATAAGAATTTCACAAAATGCAATTAATGTAATACTGGATAAAGTATTAGGTAAAAACAACAAACGATTTAATTTGAATGAAGTTACCGAATTGGAAGCTCGAATAATCACAGCATTTAACGACTTCATATACGAATCAATCTCCCCTAATTTCACGATTGAACCAAACAGAAGATACAGCGAAATTCTGCATTTAACATACTTTGTAAAAAGTGCAATTTCGGACAGTGCAGCAAAATTTATAATATCCGTTCCTAAAGATATTTTATCTCCGAAAGAAATTGATAATGCGGAACAGAGATTTGAAGATATGGACTTTTCTTCCTGTCCGGTGAATGTAAATTTACTTCTCGGAACGACATCATTTCCTCTGTCCGAAATAAAAAAATTGGATATTGGTGATATTGTACTTTTTGAAAACAGCAATTCATCAGAAATGACACTTGTTTGCGAAAATATAGTTCAAAAATTTAATGTTAAACCTAATTTAAATATAATAGAACCTTACGATATGTCAGGAGGTAATGAAATGGATACTGAAAATACAAATCTTTGGGACAGCATACAGGTTGATATGTCTGCCGAATTTGATAAAGTAAAAGTAACTCTCGGCGAGCTTAAAAGCATAGAAGAGGGGCTGATAGTTGACTTATGCTCGGTTTATGACAACAAAGTTTCATTGAAAGTCGGAGGCAAACTTGTAGCCGATGGAGATTTGGTAATAATTAACGACAGATTCGGAGTTAGAATAAAAAATGTTTCAGAATCAGGCGGTAATGAAACTGCGTCAGAAAATGCAAATAGTCAGGAGCAAAATACCGAAGCATCGGATTCTAAAAATCCTGAAGATGATTTTGATTACAGTGATTTTGAAGTTGATGAAGGCGAAGGCGGAGAAACTTCTCCTGTTGAATAATTGACTTTAGAATTAAAAAAATTAAACAGATAAAGGTAGTTAATCAGGGGATATAGAATAATGGGATATATGACAAATTTTATTGTATACGTTTTTGCAATGGCAGGTGTTATAATGCTTGCGCTTTTTGTATTTAAACATGCGACAGGCTGCAAACTCGGCGGAAACGGAAGTAAATGCATGAAAGTTCTTGATACGCTTTCCCTCAATCCGAGAAAAACGCTTTATATTGTATCGGCAGGAAACGAAAAATTTTTAATAGCGGGAGATGCTGACAGAACAACTTTGATTTCAAAATTAAACACTTACGATACGGTAAGATGTTCTGAAGAACAAACGAACGTTATTAAAAATACCGATTACTCCATGCCGAGTTTTAAAGAAGCGGTAAAGGAATTATCGGAAAATAAGCAAGATTACATGGACAGAACTGTCGTTGGAATTACTTCTTCCAAAACATCTCCTTATGATTCGGTAATGAAAAATCTTGCCGAAAGAATCAGGGGATAAAAGATAACTTTTTATAAATTAAGGACAAAAATATGAATAACGTACTTCAAGATATGAATCCTGTTTTACAAATGCTTACGGTAATGACTTTATTTTCGCTCATACCGTTTGTATTTTGCTGTATGACAAGTTTTTTAAGATTTACAATAGTGTTTTCTCTTTTGAAAACGGCAATGGGTGTTCAAGTTCCGCCTTCTATCGTTACAATAGGTTTGTGTATGATTTTAACATTTTACACAATGGGCGGAGTTTTTGACCAAATGTACCAAAAAGGCTCGATTCCGTATCAAAAAAACGGAAACCTTATAGCTGCAATTGATGAGGGCTCAAAACCATTAAAAGAATTCATGCTTAAACAAACACGTGAATCCGATTTGGCTTTCTTTGTGGAATTAAAAAGAAAAGCTCCTCCAAAATCACCTGAGGATTTGACGATGTGGGAAGTCGCTCCGGCTTACATATTGAGCGAATTGAAAGTGGCTTTTGAAATCGGCTTTGTAGTATTTGTACCGTTTATCGTACTGGATTTGGTTGTAGCAAACATTCTTTTGGCGCTCGGTATGTTTATGCTATCACCGACTATTATATCTCTGCCGTTCAAGCTGCTTATATTTATTGCAGTTGACGGATGGGCGCTGATTGTTCAAGGTTTGGTTCAAAGTTATAATTAGGTGATGAGGTGATTTAGATAATGGATAATGGAAAGTTGAAAATGGAAAATGGAAAATTAGGTGATCAGGTGATTAGGTGACCAGGTGAATAGGTGATTAAATTAATTGAAAATTGAAAATTGAAAATTGAAAATTAGGTGAATCCGTCATTGCGAGACCGATTAGGTCGAAGCAATCCAGTCAATTAAATTGAAAATGGAAAATGGAAAATTAGGTGATCAGGTAATCAAGTGACTATGTGAATAGGTGATTAGGTTGACAAGAAACAGTTCCCGGTCACATAATCACGGAGCGAAGCGGAATCACATAATCACAAAAAGGTGAATAGGTAATCTTATTAATAACAAATAAAAAATAAGGAACACGAAAATTATGGAAATGTTAACTGAATATTTAGCAAAAGGCTTTATAACAATGCTTTCA
>CADCOS010000158.1 GCA_902803165.1 uncultured bacterium
AAAGGAACTTGGGTTCTTCTGAGCGCCGAAAGAATTTTTTGAGACGGAACAATATTATTATTCAAAATCTCAAGCGCAGGACTGTTTAATCTGTCGAACGCCCCTGTATGCAATCTCCACTGCGGCATTTTGAGAATAAAAAGTATAAGAAATATTATCCCGAACAGAATAAATAATCTGTAAAACACGCGCAAACGATTAAGCCGCTGCCTCGAACGACGAACCTGTCTCTGCATTTTCGCCTGTTTTAAACGTCTGTTACGGTAATACTTAGGTCTTTTTATTTCTTCATCTGACATTATTTATTTAAACCCGCACTTTTAAGTATCATTTCAACAAGATTATCATAATTTATATTACCCGCAGCAGCCTGCGCAGGCAAGTCACTTGTATCTGTCATTCCAGGATTTGTATTAATCTCCAATACATAAGGAATATCGTTAACTATCAAAAAATCGACTCTTGAAACACCGGAACAGCCGCATACTTCAAAAGCTTTAACCGCAGTTTCCTTTACTTTTTCGGTCATTTCATCGGATAATTCAGCCGGAAGAATAAATTCCGTCATACCTTTGGTATATTTAGCTTCGTAATCGTACCATTCATTTTTGGGTCTTAATTCAAGTATTTCCGTGGCAAAAGCTTTTCCGTCTTTTTCCAACACACCGACTGTTGCCGCAACACCGACTAAATACTCTTCAATTAAAATTTGAGCATTATATTTTCTTGCATTATCGACAGCAGTAATTAGTTCACTTTCCGTATTAACCTTGCTCATCCCGAAGCTTGAACCCTCTGAAACAGGCTTTACCATTAGCGGATATTTTAAACTCTTAACTTTTTCTATCGGGTTTTCGTTAGGCAAAAGATAAACTGATTTTATAAGCGGAATATTTGCCGTTTGCATGACTTTTTTAGTGTATTCTTTGTTCATACAAATTGCACTTGCCATAACACCGCATCCTGTATAAGGAATCTTTAATATTTCCAAAAGTCCCTGAATACAACCATCTTCACCATACTTTCCGTGCAAAGTGTTGTAAGCAAACTCAAAACCTTTTAGTTCATTTGCTGCATTCTCATTTATATCGACGATTTTGGAATTTTTATAGCCTAATCGCTGAAGAGCATCATAAACATTTTTCCCTGAACGAAGCGAAACTTCTCTTTCAGAAGACATTCCGCCGCATAACACTGCTATTTTTGAATCTTTTTGTATAACATTTTGCATAATTCTTCCTCTTTTTGATTTCTATTCCCAATGTAAATTACTTCCGGTTCAAGCTCAATAGTAAACTCTTTTTTTACAAGATTTCTCATTTGAACCATCAAATTTAAAACATCTTCTGAAGTTGCGCCGCCTTTATTCACAATAAAATTAGCATGTTTTTCCCATACAGCGGCATCATTGCACACAAGCGCCTTTACCCCCGCTTTATCCAGAAGTCTGCCCGCCGAATCATTTTTCGGATTTTTGAAAACACTCCCTGCATTCGGATTTGCCAAAGAAGGTTGAAAAGCCTTTCTCGATTCAAGATTTCTTGACATAAGCTCTTGAATAGCATCTTTTTCACCTTTTTTTAATTCAAATTCAGCACTTAAAAGCACACAACCGTTTGTCTGTAAATTTGATTTTCTGTAACCGAATTCCATGTCACAATTTTCTTTATACTCAATTTCTTTAGTTAATTTATTAAACACGCAGCATCGTTTTAATATATCCGAAATTGATTGACCGTGCGCAGATGCGTTCATATAAACTTCTCCACCGACTGAACCGGGGAAACCCGTCATAAATTCGAACCCGGAGAGAGAATTTTCTGCGGCAATTTTTGAAAGCATAGGGCCTTTAACCCCGCAATCAGCACTTACAGCCGTGCCGTTGACAGAGTAATTATTCATTTTTGTTGTTAATATTATGTTTCCGTCATATCCGTCGGAGGAAATCAATACATTTGAACAATTACCCAGAATCAAGTATTTATCCAAAGATTTCATTATCTGAACAAATTCATTTATCGTCTCCGGAAAATAGACATTACTGACCGTACCTCCGATTTTAAAGGAGGTCAAATTTTTAATTTCAAAATCTTTTTCCGATTCAAGCACTTAAATATTAACTCTCTATCCCGTTGTACAAGCAAATTATATCACAATTTTTTAATAAAGTCTTTTTTTGTTATATAATCCGCATACTTTTGTCCTTTTAGAAACAAATCTTTCCTGACCGGTTTATAAGGCGGTTTTATATAATACAGATATGATCTCTTTTCGTTTAACGTATAGCTTATATTTTGCTCTTCCAACCACTTTTGTATAAATAATAAAACAGGCGCATTTTCAAAATCTTTTACCAGATATAACCAATAATTTTTATCATTTTCCAAAGCATTTAATTGGTTTAATCGCGTTAAAATTATAATTTTTGAGGGATTGAAATTCATTTTTCTGGCATAAAACATAAAACTTGAAACAGAAGCTTCGTTCGTTATAACAACATCCGTATCTGGATTGTAATTTTTTACTGTTTCCTGCATAAGATTTTTGGGAGAATAAATTATTAAATCATCATAAACAAAGTTTTTAGGTAAGAAATATTGACCGAAAAATAATACCGAAGAAATAAATATTACCGCATAAAACAACTTTTTATTCATCCTTATGTAATCAATCGGTTTTATAATAATAAGAAGAACGATAGGAATAACAAAAACAAAAGCCCTTCTGTAAAGCGGATAAAGATTTAAAATATGCAATATAACAACGGATAATAATGTTAATGCCAAATAAATGTCATATTTATTCCTGAAAGATTTTTCCAACAAAAAATTTATGTAATATGCAATAATCATTAATATAGGAATTATTATCATTACAGGCTGAAATGTAAATCGCAAAGTCATTAAAAATGCAAGTATAACATTAGTGCTGTATACTCCTGACCATAGTTCGGAATAATATTTCATCTGCAAAGCCTGCGTCGGCGCAAGATTGAAAATGTAATATAATAATGATACCGCACAAAACGGAATTAAAAATATAAAAAGCTTTTTATAAAATTCACTATTCTTTAAATTATTAAATATATTTATTAAAACAAAACAACCTATTATAAATACCGAAGGAGTCGAAGATAAAACACACAATATCATCAAAAATGAAAATAACAAAGTTTGTTTTATATTCAATTTGTCCAACTTTACTTCAGGCAAAAAATAAATCAAAACTATACTTAAAAAATATTCTAACGAATATTGCTTGAATATACCCGCATAGTATACCAAAATTGAATTAAAAGCGAAAATAAAATTTGCCAATATTATTGAAAATCTGTGTTTATAATATTTTACCGTTAATTTATAAAACATATAAACACTGCCTAATGAAAATAAAAGCGGCAAAGTTTTGAGAGCATGTTCATTATAATCAGTTATCAAAGCAGCTATTTTGGAAAGGGATAAAAAAATCGGAGAAGACGACAAAGGTCCCAACGGAAGAAACATTTCCAGCAGATTTTTGTTATACATAAAAACTGCCATCCTGCACTCATCATCTTCCAAAATCCCGTTTGATATATAAAAATTTAATCTAAGGAATACACCGGCTGCAATAATCAAAAACAATAAACAGTGGTATACACGCTTTTTAATAATTTCTTCCATTAATACTCCTCTGATATATTTTAACATTATGAATATTTCAACACAACGCATAAAACAAAAGCCCCGCAAATTTTCACTTGCGGAGCTTTTATTTTTTTTATAACAATTTTTATACCATGCTCATTGGCTTAGGACCGGCATTAACAATTTCGGCAGGCATATTCGGATATTTTTCCGAGAAATTATCTGCAAACATTTGTGCCAACTTGTTAGCTGCTTGATCATAAGCTGCTTTATCAGACCACATTCCTCTTGCATCAAGCATTTCATCAGGAACATTCGGACAATGTACCGGATAATCAACATTAAATACATCATGGTGTTTGAATTCGATTGAATCAAATGAACCGTTCAATGCAGCCGTTACCATTGCACGAGTGTAAGAAAGTTTCATTCTCTTAGC
>CADCOS010000159.1 GCA_902803165.1 uncultured bacterium
AGCAACAGGTGCAGATATGATGTCAACACTTGAAGACCACTACTCATTAATATCAACACACTTACAACGTGTAAGAGATTTGACGGAGCAAGCAGCAAACGGTACTTATGGTGCTGATTCACTTACTGCAATCAAATCAGAAATTACTGCAAGACTTGATGAAGTTGATCGTATTGCTAAAAACTGTGAATTTAACGGAAGAAAAATGATGTTAGGTTCAGGTGACGGAGCTATTACAACAGCTATCAATTTGCAAGTCGGTTTATATTCATCAGAAGACAGCCAGATAACATTAGCAGCATCATTATTCCATTCTGCACAAGTTGGTGATTTATTTAAAACTCACAGTGGAGATGATACATTAACTGATATTTCAAAAGTAGCTATTGCATGTACAGGTATAAAAGCTGACGGTACATTAGATACAAATGTTAAACCGGCTGATATGCTTACTAAAATTGATAATGTAATCAAAGAAATATCAAACAGAACAACAACATTAGGTGCAGCACAAAACAGAATTGAATCAGCAATCGAATCAATCGGTGTTCAATCTGAAAATATCACATCTTCTCTATCAACATTGAGAGATGCAGATATTGCAAAAGAATCTTCAAACTTCATTCAAGCACAGATTCTTCAACAAGCAGCATCAACATTGTTGTCAACGGCTAACCAGACTCCGAGTATCGCACTCAACTTACTGTAATAATATAGGTGAGTTTAGGTCTGAAGCTCGAAATAAAGGATGGTATTATTTAAAAACCTTCGCTAAAAATTACCCCTCTCAAACTGAGAGGGGTTTTATTTTATTTACTGTTTTGTTTTATTCTTTTAAGAATGTTTCGTAATTTCTTGCTAATAAATGTGTTCTTACTTGATTAATTAAATCAAGGGCAACACCAACCATAATGATTAATGAAGTAGCTCCAATACCTTGCAGTGTTGTTATATGAGTAATATAACTTGCAAATGCAGGCACTAAAGCTATAACGCCTAATGATAAAGCTCCGATAAAAGTGGTTTTTGTAAGAATTTTATCCAAAGCTTCCGCAGTAGGTTTGCCCGGTTTAATACCCGGAATAGATGAACCGTATTTTTTTAAGTTATCAGCAATTTCTTTTGGCTGCATATTTGGCATAATTGAAGCATAGAAAAATGTTAATGCAACAATCATTAAGAAATAAATTACGTAGTATGTTAATCCGCTCGGATTAAATATTCTGTTTAACAATAAAACAATGTCTTGCATGTGACCTGCAGGAAGGTTCGCTTGACCTACAAGACTTAATATTGTAGAAGGAAATAAAAGTATTGCAACCGCAAAGATTATCGGCATAACTCCGCCCGGATTCAATTTGAACGGAATAAACGTGTTAACTCCGCCGTATACCTTGTTCCCGACTTGTCTTTTAGGATTAACTATAATAACCTTTCTTACTGCTTCCTGCATTATAACAATAAATACCATTGTTATGAAAAATATTGTTAATAATAGAACCAATCCCCACATTAGAGCTGAATCGTCAGCAACTATTTGAGCGGTTCTTGATGAATAAAGCGGTATTCCTGATAAGATACCGACAAATATTATTAATGAACCGCCGTTCCCGATACCTTTTTCCGTAATAAGTTCAGATATCCACATTACAAGAACTGAACCGGCAGTTAATGTGATTATTGAAGATAAATAAAACATTGTATGGTTTAAACCGGACATAATTGCACCCGGAAGATGTGACAAGTATGCCATAAATATTACAGACTGAAATATTGCTAATACAACAGTAAATATTCTTGTGTATTGCGACAATTTTCTTCTGCCTGCTTCTCCGTCTTCCTTTTGCAATTTTTCTAAAGCAGGTATTATAACTGCCATTAATTGCATGATAATAGATGATGTAATATAAGGTCCGATACCAAGTGCAAAAATTGAAACTTTACCTAAAGCACCACCGGTAAATAAATCTAAGAAACCTAAGATATTATTTCCTGATGCTATTCTGGCAAAAATTTCGTTATTAATACCATAAATCGGAAGATGTATACCAAATCTGAAGGCAACAAGCATTATAAATGTGAAAATCAATTTTTCTTTTAAGCCTGATGCATTCCACATTGACATTAAATCTGCCGTTGTAGGCATCCTCATTCCTGTCATATTTTAATTTTCCTTTTAATGGGAATTTGTATACACTATAACCCCTCACCCGAATTTCTAAGTATCGGGGTAAAAATACCCCTCAACTTGAAATTCTACCCTCTCCCACATAGGGGCGAGAGGTTTTAAATTTAAACTAATTCAGCCTTTCCGCCTGCAGCTTCGATTTTTTCTTTAGCTGAAGGAGTGAAGTAAGCTGCTTTAACTGTAACAGCTTTTTTGATTTCTCCGTTTCCGAGAATTCTTAAACCGTCGCAAGAAGCACTTACTTTTTTAGCTTCTTTTAATGATTCTAATGAAATTTCTTTCATTTTAAAATCAGCCAATTTGCTTACATTAATTTCAGCATATTCCAATTTGTTGATAATTTGGAAGCCTTTTAATTTAGGAAGTCTTCTGTAAGAAGGCATTTGACCTCCTTCAAAACCTCTCTTTGAAGTTCTTCCGGATCTTTGACCTTCTCCGTTATGACCTCTGCTTGAAGTTTTACCGCATCCTGATGAACGTCCGCGGCCAACTCTAACGGTTTTCTTTGTTGAACCTTCTGCAGGTCTTAAATCTTCTATTTTTATTCTTTCCATTTTGTTTTTCCTTTACTAATTGATTATTATTCAGTAACTTCTAACAAGTGAGAAATCTTGTTAACCATACCTTTGATTGTTGCACTGTTTGCGTGTTCAACAACCTGATCTTTCTTCTTTAATCCTAAAGCTTGAGCAACTTTACGTTGAGCTTCAGAACAACCGATTAAACTTTTTACAAGCTTAATTTGTATTTTTGATTCTTTTGTCTTTGCCATTTTTATTTTCCTTTTATTAATTTTGAATACTTATACTATTAGTTTAAAAGCTCAGCCATTGTTAAGCCGCGTTTTTTAGCAACTTCGTGGAATGGTCTTAATGATTTAAGAGCGTCTAATGTTGCATTAGCAGCGTTAAGCGGTGATTTTGAACCTAATGATTTTGAAAGAATGTTTTCAATACCTGCAAGTTCTAATACTGAACGAACTGCACCGCCGGCAATAATACCTGTACCTTGAGAAGCCGGTCTTAACATAACTGCGCCTGCTCCTGAACGACCTGTAATAGGGTGAGGTATTGTTGTTTTAAATATAGGAACTGTAATAAGGTTCTTTCTGCCGTCGGCAATAGCTTTTTGAATAGCGATAATAACTTCTGAAGCTTTTGCACAACCAACACCTACTTGACCTTTTTGGTTTCCTACAATAACGATAGCTCTAAAGCTTAATTTTTTACCGCCTTTAACAACTTTTGTTACACGACGGATTTGAACAACCTGTTCTTTCCATTCTGACTCAGGTTTTACTTCTTGAGTTTCAACTTTTTTCTTTCTTGAACGTTGTTTTTTTGCCGGAAGTTCAGTAACAACTTCTTCAGCTCCATCTGATTCAACTGCTTCTTCTGCAGCTGCTTCAGTTTCAACAACTTCTTCTTCGACTTGTGCGTCTAATTTTTCTTTTTCTGACATGTTAAACCTTTCTTGTTTAAATATTGTTCTACCAGTGTTTTTTTTTTATTTATGCAACTGAATAATCCAAAACACAAAGCACCATTAACGGTACTTACGAACTATTCAATTGTGGGTTTTTTCTGACAAGAAGATATTATAACAAACATTGTTTATTTGCAAGCACTTAAATGTAAATGTAAAAATTTTTTAAAGTTCTTTAACAACTTCAGCAATATATTGCCTGATTGCAGGTATTATCATTAAGTCCGGTTCGTTGGCGCAAATTTCGTCTAAGAGATTTACCCCGCGTCTTTTTTGACCTGTTTTAATATATAAAAGACCAAGTTCAATTTGTGAATAAACATCTGTGTTTTGGCTTAATTCGTTAATTTTTGAATTTGTGATACCGAGATTAATATATGAGTCAACGATATTTAAATAGTATTTGAAATTTAAACCGTACAATTTAATTGCATTTTCAAAGCAATCTTTAGCCATATCAGGGTAGCCGATAAAGTTATATGTTTCTCCAAGATTGTTATAAAAAACAGCGGAAGCTTGTGTTGACGGACTCAGAGAAATTGCTATTTTAAATTCTTGTATAGCTGCATAATAGGTTCTGTCTTTTAAGTAGCTTAAACCTACATTATTATGATAATACGCATCTTTTTCCGCTAATATTGTGTATTTATATGGCTTTCTGTAACCTGTGCAGAAAACAAGCGTTAATAATATCAAACATATTGCTATTTTTTTTATCATAATAAAGAAATTTCCAATCCTTCATAGGACATGACAGCATTTTCGTTAGAGTATTCTTCAGCAAGCAAATCAAGTTTTTCATCATTATAGCCCGGATCATAGTGGAAAAATACTATTTTTTTAGCTTCAATCTGTTGTTTACAATCAACTGCCATTTCAAAAGTTGAATGTCCGAAACCTTGTTTAGGGACATAAATGCTTAAATAATCTTCTGTTGAGTATTGAGCATCATGTATAATTAAATCGCAGCCTTTTGCGAATTTAACAAGCTTTTTATCACCGCCCGGATAGCTTTCTTTATCTGTTGCGTAAACTAAAGTTTTTCCCTTGTAGCTTATTTTGTATATAAATACACCATTTTGCGGGTGTGCATAGGATTTATAACAAGTGACAACAACATCCTCTTCGTTATAATCTCCTTCTTTTAAATCGTTAACTCTTATTACTTTAGGAAAATCCTCATCTTTTTTGAAAATTATGTAACTTGTTTCATTCAAATCCATAATTCTTAAATCTGCCGCAATATCGCCCAAATCAAGCGGAAAAGATTTTGTAAAAAGTAACTTTGCCAGTTCGTTTTCTAAGCTTTCGTTGTAATTTACGCCCCCTAAAAGTGCCATTCTGGTTGATGCCAGATGTGACGGTCTAAAAAACGGGAATCCTTGTATATGGTCAAGATGTATATGGCTCAATAATATTGAACATTTTACCGGTGTTCTGTCGGTGATTGTGGTTCCTGACTCAATATATTTTTGCATAAGTTCATTACCAAGACTTATTAAACCGGTGCCTGAATCAAGTATTATAAGATGTCCGCCTACATTAACTTCTACACAAGCAGTGTTTCCGCCGTATTTTAAGAACTCTCCGTCAGCTACCGGATAACTTCCTCTAACACCTCTAAATTTTACTCTAAATTCATCAACCATATTTTTTATTCCTTATTTCTTTTTATTTCAAAGCTGTTGTTTCTGTCTTCGTCAGCACCGTATAGTATATCTGTTCCCATAACCCTGATTTTTGCATGAGTTTGTGTTTCTTTAAGGTTTGTTTCTTTTAAAAATATATCGACAATTGTGCGATTTTTATTAGTATTTATATTGATAACCCTAAATGCGTTAGGGAATGATACAAGTGATGGGGTGGTGATGTAGACAATATTATTACTTTGTTTTGCCCTCGCACAGTGATAATGCCCTTGCAGTACAATTATCGGATTATTATAACTTCTTAGTAAATGCTTTACGTCATACTCATTATTCAGTCTGTGATTAGGACTTGAAAACGGTTCATCTATGGGCACATGTGTGCAAATTATTACTGTATCATCACTGTGGTTATCTAATTCTTCTTTCAGCCAATCAAGCTCTT
This sequence comes from uncultured bacterium, assembly GCA_902803165.1. Classification (GTDB taxonomy): domain Bacteria; phylum Cyanobacteriota; class Vampirovibrionia; order Gastranaerophilales; family Gastranaerophilaceae; genus CAG-196. The sequence goes on from CADCOS010000159.1 coordinate 5,765, forward strand.
CTTTTGGAATTTCTCCGTTTGTAGTAACTTTATAGTCAATTATTGAATCAAGACAGATAACCCTAAATCCCTTTTTGGGCGTAAATGCAAAATACTGTTTGTCAGATTTATAGCTTGTACCGCCTGAATTTATTTTTTTCCTGAATTCACGTTTAGTTAAGTCTCCGCCTATAGCAACATCGTGGTTGCCATTAATAGCACACCATTTGTAATTCAATTTATCAATATGCTCTAAGAATTTGTCCAACTCGCTTTTTTGAGGTTGATTTATCAAATCTCCGGTAAAAACCACAAAATCGTACGGACCTGAGGTATTTAACTGAAAGACTGCATCATCAATTAAATCTGCAGATTTTTTAAGCAGTTTGTACGAAGTGTTGTTTTCATTTGATGAAAAGTGGGCATCGCTAATTTGAGCAATTCTTAAGTTATTATTAGCGGCAGGGCATACTTGCGAGCTTATTGCGCAAGCAATTAAAACTGTTAAAAGCAGATTAACGAGTTTTTGGCCGAAACTTTCTCTCTTTTCTTTTTTGTATGATTTCTTAACCATATTTTTTATTTTAATTCAATTTTGTAAAAAAATCCAATAAAAACGATAAAACCTATTTACATTTGTTTTTTTTAATTATAAAATAACTGTACTCACTATCCTCAAGTGATTGGCAAGTTTTGGAAAGTCATTAATTCCGTAACTTACCGCAAGTGAAAGGAAATATAAAATGGCAAACATTAAATCGGCAAAGAAAAGAGTTCTTATTGCAGAAGAAAACAGACAGAGAAATGTAGCATTTAAAACATCAATCAAAACTGCTATTAAAAAAGCATTGTCTTTGGCGGCAGAATCTGATAAAGATGCATTAAGTGCAGCAATTTCAAATGTTTACAAACTTTGTGACAAAGCTGTTTCAAAAGGTATTTTACACAAAAATACAGCTGCAAGAAAGAAATCAAGACTTGTGCTTGCTGTTAAGAAATTGGAAAAGTAATTTTTCAATAATGAGTTTAAGAAAAGAGGATGAAGTTAATTTATCCTCTTTTCTTTTGAAATTTTTGTACTAAAATTGTTGTGTAACCAATATAGCGGTATCGTCTAGTGGTTAGGACGGGAGATTCTCATTCTCCAAACAGGGGTTCAATTCCCCTTACCGCCGCC
>CADCOS010000160.1 GCA_902803165.1 uncultured bacterium
AGTAAGAGTTTATCATTTGGTAGAAAATTCTACGGAATTATTTCCTCAAGTTAGTTTTAAATATGACGGCTATTTAAATTCAAAAAACCCTTATTTTATTTCTTATTCTGACGAAAAATGGGAAAATTATCCCCAAAAAGAATTCAATGAAAGGAAAAAAGTTTTTGAAAAATATGAAAGATTCGATTTTATTCCGCTAAATAAAACATGTACAAAAGTATTGCTGCATAGAAAAGACAAGCAGCATTAATCTGCGCAAAATTGTCCTATGCCGTTGTTGAGCGGATCTTTATCCTGCCCTTTTTTATAATATTCTTCAATTAATTTAATTTCTGTTTTTGAACAAAAAGTATTTTGACCTAAGTTTGCATGCTCAAAACATTTTTTTGTTACGCCGCTCTGTTGAAGTGTTCTTGGGAAACAATCCTGAGTGTATATCGTTTCAACCACATTGTCAAAATTTTTTGGTTCTTGTAATTTATGTATTGAAAAAGTTTTATAACAAATTGTAGAAATTATTATAATTATAAATATTAACAGAAGTTTTTTAATCATTTTTTATCTGCCTTTATTTCAGATACAATCCTGTTTTGCTTTTTTTACATTTGATAATATCTTCCGGAGTTCCTGTAAAGACGATTTCTCCCCCTTTATCTCCGCCTTCCGGCCCCATATCGATTATATAATCAGCGTTTTTTATTACATCTAAATCATGTTCAATTACAACAACTGTAGCATTGTTTTCGATAAGTTTTTGGAATACTCCGAGTAAAGACTGTACATCAAGAGGGTGAAGACCTATTGTCGGTTCATCAAAAACAAAAATAGTGTCTTCTTGAGTTTTACCCATTTCAGAAGCTAATTTCAGCCGCTGTGCCTCACCGCCTGACAGACTCGGTGTAGCTTCACCCAGTGTCAAATATCCCAAACCCAAATCTTGTAAAACTTTTAGCTTTTGTTTAACGGAATTTATATCTTTTAAAGCAATAATTGCACGATTAATATCCATTGCCATTATTTCAGATATGCTATAAGTTTCTTTAGCTTTATTTGTGTATTTTACTTCTTCCGAAGCTTTAGAATATCTTGAACCCTTACAATCAGGACACGGTATGTCAACATCAGGCAAAAATTGGACATCAAGATTTATACTTCCCGTCCCGTCACAAGTCATACACCTTAGAGAACCTGTATTATAAGAAAAATCACCGGCTTTATATCCTAAATCCTTTGCGCTTTGCGTTCGGGCAAAAACTTTTCTTAATTCGTCATGAATATTTGCGTATGTTGCTACAGTTGAGCGGATATTTATCCCTATCGGCGTTGCATCTATTAATTTTACCTGTTTTATTCCTTCTGCCTGAATTTCTTTGATATGCTCCGGTAATTTTTTATTATCTATTTTACTTTGTAATGCTGGTATAAGGCTTTCCAAAATCAGCGTCGTTTTACCGGAACCGGAAACTCCTGTTACAACCGTTAATCTGCCTTTAGGTATTTTAACATTGATTGGCTTTACCGTATGAATTTTTTCTGTTGATAAAGTTATTGTACCATTTAAGAAAATATCCTCTTTTAATTTTGGTCTTATTATTCTATTTACGCTATTTGATAAAAATCCGCCTATTTTGGAATTTTTATTTTGTACCGTTTCTTCTATCGTACCTTCATTTATTATTTGTCCGCCATTAACTCCCGAATCCGGCCCCAGTTCGATTATCCAATCAGCTTCCGATAAAATTTGTGTATCGTGATCCACTAAAATAACCGAATTTCCGTCTGCAACAAGATCGTGCATTACAGTATTTAATCCTTTGATATTAGCGGGATGCAGACCGATAGAAGGTTCATCAAGTACATATAAAACACCTGTCGTTCTGTTTCGTACCGAACGAGCCAATTGCATTCTTTGTCTTTCTCCTGTTGAAAGTGTTGAAGCTGCTCTATCAAGAGTTAAGTACCCTAACCCCAAATCCGTTAATCTTTTTGCCACTACAAAAAACGATTCACAAATACTTTGAGCCATCGGGCGCATTTTTTCGGGGAGTGAATCCGGAACACCTTTTACCCACTCAATAGCATCGGATAATGTCATTTCGCAAACTTTATCCAGTGAAACACCTCTTAATTTCGGCGCTCTTGCTTTTTCAGAAAGTCTTGTCCCGTGACATTCGGGACATATCCCTTCTTTTAAAAATTTTTCGACTCTCTTCATACCTTTTTCGTCTTTTACTCTTGCAAGAGCATTTTCAACTGTATAAATGGCATTGTAATAAGTAAAATCCATTTCTCCGGATTGACCGGTTTTCATTTGATAAACCATGTGGTGTTTTATAGGCTCTCCGTAAAAAACTATATCCCGTTCTTTTGGGGTAAGTTCATTAAAAGGAACATCCGTCCTTACTCCCAAATCTCTTGCAATATCTTTCATTAAAGACCACATTAATGTTTGCCATGGAAGAACCGCTCCTTCGTCAATCGTTAAACTTTCATCGGGAACCAGAGTGGATTCATCAACCGTTCTTACTGTTCCGACTCCGTCACAATGAGGACATGCTCCTTGTGAATTAAATGCAAGCTCTTCCGCCCCCGGAGCATAAAAGTGTTCTCCGCACACAGGACAAACCAAATCTTTGTCCGCAGCGACATTTAAACTTGGTTCTACATAATGACCGTTCGGACATTTGTGGCTTGCAAGACGGGAAAACATAAGTCTCAAGCTGTTTAAAAGTTCTGTACCGGTTCCGAATGTAGAACGTATGCTCGGAACAGCAGGTCTTTGATGAAGAGCTAGAGATGCAGGAACATACAAAAGTTCATCTACATCAGCTTTAGCCGCCTGTGTCATTCGCCTTCTTGTATAAGTTGAAAGAGACTCCAAGTATCTTCTTGAACCCTCCGCATACAAAACCCCGAGGGCAAGAGAGGATTTTCCCGAACCCGAAACACCTGCTATTCCTACTATTTTGTTCAACGGAATTTCAACATCGATATTTTTAAGGTTATGAACTTTTGCCCCTTTTACTATAATCTTATTTGGTTTTAAGTTATCTGTCATTTTATTTTAGTCTTTAAATTATGTGGTATATTTTTATGTTTTATTTATTGTATTACCTTAATTTTACATATACATTTAAGATAATACAATAAGGAGTAAAAACAAGTGATAGAAATATATAAACAAATTTATATATTTCTATCAGGTGTTACTTTCTCTAAATAGGATTAGTGCACAAAAACTTAAAATAATTGCCCCTGCAAATACTTCTAAAGGAAATTTTATAAGTAATGATTTATCTAATATCATAGGTATTAATAAAATTGCACCTGCCGGAGGGAAATATATTTTTATTTTATCAATTGCAAAAAATAAAATTATACAAGCAAGTATTGTGCAAACAAAAAGCGGGAATCCCCATAATTCATTTAATAACAATCTCAATAGGCATCCGACAAAAGAAGCAAATGTCATTAACCCTATGATGTATAAAGGTTTTAATCTTGCGGGGCTTTTAGGATTTGAAAGCTCAGTAAACATAACAATCAGCGGCGGCGCAAGAAAATATATCTGATGAGTTTTGAAAGGTATAAGAGCTATTAGACAAAAAACAATAAGTAATTTTGACCATTTTATCACTTGTTGTTTAATATCAAATTGACAAGGATTAAAGTTATTAACAGGTCGAAAATGATATTTTTCCATAAGCCATTGTGCCAAAATAATTATAAGTGACATCAATGATACTGATATCGGATATACCCAGCTGTCTGTTCGGAGATAAACAGGTAATATACAGGCTGAAATTATAGGTACAAAATTTGTTTTGAACATTGTCAGAATAAATCCCGTAAAAGCAAAGCACAAACAAACTTGAAAGATTAATTTCGTGGTACAAAATTTTACTACCAATACTCCAAATAAAGCAGCTAAAGACATTAATATAAAAATTCGTCTTTTGTTTGTTGCCCAAGGCTGCTGTTCACTAACCCATGCACCAATAGTCAAGGCACAAATTTCCGGAAAAATAATTTCTGTTTCATGGGAAATTTCGGCAACAAAAACCATGACAAATGCCATAATTATTCCAAATAAATATCGCTCTATTCTAATTCTTTTTAATACTTCGGCTTTCACGTATTTATAATAGAATAATCGTAAAAAATATTCAAATTGCGGGAGCAGGAGTTGTATTGCAATTCATTTTCGCATTTTTCAGACTTTTTCAAATCTTCAATACTCAATAATAAATACTTTATACACATGATAAAAAAAGTAATATTTTATGCGATGATTATTGATAAGTAAAAAATCAAGAGGTTTATTATATGGAAATAACACTTAACAGAACCGATTTACATGGGCTATATGTAACAGCAGCAGGAAGATTAGATTTGGACAACGCAGTTGAATACGGCACAAAAATTAAAGATTATATTGAAGACAGCGATGAACCAATATTAAACGTAGCCTTAGATTTTTCTGAAATTACATTTATTTCAAGTTTCGGGTTAAAGGTTATTTTGGAATTATATAAGCTTTTGAAAGCTCAGAACGGAGACTTAAAAATTAAGAATGTTTCCGAGCAATTAATGAGTCCGTTTAAATTAGTAGGTTTTGATAAATTTTTAGTCTTTGAATAATGTTTAAAACAGTAAAATCAAAAATACTTGCGATTACAATTTTTATGCTTACATTTCTCATGCTGGCATTTTCTTTTCATGTTTATTTTTCCCGCATGAATACTAAGCAGCTTATGGTTCAGAACTATAAATTTTCTATAACGGCAAGTCCGTTTGTACAAGGAATAAAAAATAGAATTATAAGTTCAATAGACAACCTTAAAAGTTTAGCACTGGTAGGCAGCTTGTATTATAAAACCGACAGAAGTCCTGATTTAACCAACAAGGCAATAGAAAGGATTTTTGAAAATTATCCGTCAACTTTAGGCGGCGGTATTTGGTTTAAGCCGTATATTGTGGATAAATCGAAGAAATATGTTTGTTTTTACGCATTCAGGGACAAGAATAACAAAATTATAATTGATAAAAATTTCGAGAGTGAAAAGTACGATTATCCTAATCAGGGATGGTATAAACAAATAATTTCCGAAGTTACACCGGAGCGTAATATAGTGTGGTCAAAACCGTATTATGAAAATCAGGGAAGTTATACTACAATGGTAACTGCCGGTACGGGTATATATGTTGACGGTGAGTTGGTCGGAATTGCGACAGTAGATTGGGAATTGGATTCAGTAATTAAAGAAGTTTATAAAATGAAACCTTTGGAAATGACATTTTCAATGTATAAAAGCGGAAATGTAATCAAAAACAGCTTTACGTTGTTTGGGAATGCCAAAGACGATTATGTAATTGCAACGAGTAATCCTTATATTGATAATGAAGCGGTAATAGGACATTCATTAAAAGAAATCCCTTGGTATACAAGTGCAGATGACTTATATGCCACTACTTACATAACTTATCACAAGAAAAAATACATACCTTTTGTAAATAAATTAAAAAACGGAATGGTGTTGATTATTTGTCTTCCAAAATCCGAGATGTTTAATAAGGTAAATAATTTTTATTCTCTTTTGATTTTATCTATGTTAGGAATTGCATTACTGATTCCGGCGCTTTTGTATTACAGTTTAAACCATTACATAATTAATCCGATTGATAAATTGACGCAAATAGCTCATAAAATCGGAAAAGGTGAAGATATTCAAATAAAAATAGAAGAACCGGAAGAATTCGCACAGCTTGCTTCTACTTTTGATAATATGACAAAAGATATTAAATCGATTACGCAGGAAAGAGCTAAGATTAATTCGGAACTATCAATAGCAAAGTCTATACAATCTTCAAGCTTGCCGAATGTATTTCCGCCATTTCCTAACAGAAATGAATTTGAAATATATGCTTCAATGGAAGCGGCTAAAGAAGTTGGCGGAGATTTTTACGATTTCTTTTTTATTGATAAAACGAAATTTATGTTTTTAATAGCAGATGTTTCAGGCAAAGGCGTTCCTGCTGCATTGTTTATGATGACTGTAAAAACGCTTATTAATAATGTTTCACAAATAAATGTTTCTCCAAAACAACTGATTAAACTTATAAATAATAAGATATGCCAAACAAATAAACAGGGATTTTTTGTCACGGTTTTATTAGGAATTACGGATATAAGTACGGGCGAAACAAGCATAATAAATTGCGGACACAATCTTCCTCTTATAAAAAGACAAAACGGAAAGTATGAATATTTGCAGTTGGAATCAAATATCGCTTTAGGCGTTTTTGAAGATAGCGAATTTGAAATATATGAAACCGTTTTAGGTCAGGGAGATATAATATATACTTATACAGACGGCGTTACGGAAGCTATTAATAAAGATAACGAAGTATACGGCGAAGCAAGACTTTGCGATTGCTTAAATAATATTGATGAAAATAAGCCATCAAAAATTGCCCAAAAAGTAAAAACATCAATTCAAGAATATACCGATTCAAATTCACAAAGTGATGATATTACGATGTTGATATTTAAGTATAACGGAGCTTCTCGTAACATTAAAACATTTGAGCAAATTGCATCTCAGGAAAATTATAAACAATTTTACGATTGGCTTCATACAGCATGCAAAGAATGGGATGTAAAAGAAGAATTGTCAAATAAACTTGATATGTGTGCGGAAGAAATTTTTGCAAATATTTCATTCTACGCTTATCCTGAAAAAGAGGGCAAGATTGAAACTGTTATAGAAAAAACAGATAATAGTATAATTTTTGAATTTAGAGATGAAGGTTTGGAATATAATCCGCTTGAAAAACCTGATCCGAACATTGACTTGCCTCCGGAAGAACGACCTTTGGGCGGATTAGGAATATTTATGGTCAAAAAAATGGCAGATAGTGTTTTATACAAAAGAGAAAACGGTCAAAATATATTAACATTGATTTTTAACATATAAAGTTATATAAAAATTTTCAATATGATGAAATTTCCTTTTCGATGCAAAATCTATGTACTATGTTAAAAGGAATATAATTATTATTTTTTTAGCAACATTGCAAAAGACAGTAAAAGTGATATAATAAATATACACGGATATAAAAGGATAGTATGAATGGATTTATCTCAAAACAGCATTTCAACAAATAGTAGTAATAGTTTCGGTTTACAGACAAAT
>CADCOS010000161.1 GCA_902803165.1 uncultured bacterium
AAACTTTTTAAAATATTAGAGGCGTCAAGAATTTTTTCGCTGCCGATGTCAATTTTTTCATGGCTGATAATTTTTGTGTATTCTTTGAATAACTCAGGTAAAATTTTATACGGTTTAGCGGCATTGGTTGGTATTTGCCTTGTGCATCTCGCGGCAAATTTGGCGGATGATTTAATTGATTATAAATATCTTATAAAAAAGGTCGATTTTGATAAAGAAGAATATTTAAAAAACTCTCAAAAAACAAAATGCAGATATATAATAAGCGGTTTTTTTAAAGAAAGCGAGCTGTTATATATAATTTTTACGTATTTAGGATTGGCTTTCATTATAGGTTTGATTTTATTTGTAAAATGCGGAACAGGTGTTTTGTACTATATGATAGCAGGAGGATTTCTTTCTTTAATTTACCCGTTGTTTTCAAGAATATGTCTTTCGGAAGTAACGATTGCTTTGGTTTACGGGCCGATTTTGTTTGGCGGGGTTTATTACGTAATGTGCGGCGGGTATAGCAATGAGGTATTTATTCTTTCAATTCCGTCAACCGTTATGACGGTTGTTCTTCTTTATATTCATACGGTTATGGATTACGAATTTGATTTGAATGAAGGAAAAAAAACTCTTGCTAATCTTTTTGATTCGCAGCTTGATTCTTTAATTGTCTTGAAAGTACTTTTGATTTCAGCCTATGTGTCGTTAGTTTTTCTGTGTATATTTGATATTTTAGATTGGCAAGTGTTTTTAACTTGTGTCACTATTCCTTTAGCGATAGATTTATATAATTCTTTGTCTGTATACTCTTGCAACTCGGAAGAAATTCCTCAAAAAAAATGGTATCACTACCCGATGGAAAATTATGACAGGCTGGAAGAAAATTGTGAGTTGTCGTTTATGATGCGAATGTATCAGTCAAGAAATTTAATGATGTATTTTTCCTTGTTTTTGACTTTAGGTATAATTTTATCTTTAGCAATATAAGCTTAAAAAACGAATGTTAACTTTTGTAAAACATATCAAAAGTAAATAGCAAAAATTCTTTTTACGTACCTTACATCAAGAAGAACATGTTTTTTTAACCAACTACGTAGAAAGGATTATTTAAATGTACATTAGTGGTGCTACCTCCCCTAGGCAGTTTTCATTTAAAGCTTTGCATCCGAAAGATGGGATACCAACTGAGAATGTTATGATGACAATGTTGAGAAGTGGCGAGCAATTGCCTTTAAATGCTAAAAATGTTAATAATAAGGAATCATTATTTCAGAGTCTGATTGATAACAATTATACAAGAATAGTTTCTTATCTATATGCAAAAGGTTATGAGTTTTCAGAAGTGATAAATAAACCTAATCAAAACGGTCAATTGCCTTTAGATACTGTAAGATCTGACGAAATGAGGATATTACTCAAACGTATAGGAGCAAAGTCTGCAAAAAGTGTACAAATAATAACTCCTGATTCAGTTATACAAGATGATGCAAAAACAATCGCAGCAAAACAATATATGACTCAGCCGGTAATGGAAAAAGTGGCTGAAAGTGCTGCAAAATCGGAAAATAATCAGGAAACTGCAAGTTTCTTTGATGCTTTTGAAGAAGTTGAGGAAAGTGCTGAGACAAAGGCTGTAGCTAAGGTTGAAGAAACATCATTACAGCATTCTGCTCAAGAGGTAACAGATGCTGACCGGCAATTAAATTCAGAAAAAATCAAAGTTGAAAAACCAAAACCAAAAGAATTAGATATTAGCGGCTTAAAAGATTTTAGACGGCTTGAAATAACAGAAAATGATGTTTTATCTATAGATGATTTGATTGGGCAGACGGCAGTTAAAGACGAATTAAAAACCAATGTCGTTGCACCGTTAAAGGACGAGGCTGTTTCAAATAAATTAAAAGAAAACAAAATTGATTTGCCAAACGGTATTTTGATAGAAGGAAACGGGGGAGAAATTACTGTTATAAAAGCGCTTTCTAATGAAGCAGAAATTCCTGTTATTATAATGGAAAATCCTCAAGAGTTACCTCAAATGCTTACGGCAATTGAGGCAAGATACAAAAAAACAGGCAAAAAAACAGCAATACTTGCTCAAGGTTTTGATAAATATTTTCCGGAAGGGAACCAAAATAATGTGCAAGCAAATGCCTTCAGAAACTCCCTCAAAGGAATAAAAAATAAAGGTGCATTATTTATAGCAACGACTCCTGATAAATCTTTAATCGGCTGTGATTTCATGAAATCAGGAATTATAGATAAGGTACTTGAGGTGGTTAAACCTGACGAAGCAGACAGAACAGAATTCTTCAAACGTCATTTTGACGGTAAAGAAGTTTTTAATAACATGGCAAATGACGAAACTATATCCGAACTTGTCATGTTGACTGACAACCGTTCGTATGCGGATATTTTGAGAGTTCTTGATGAAACAGCAAGAACTGCAACAGCTAACGGCAAAAATGCGGATATGGAAGAATTCAAAGCACAATTAAAAGACTTTAGTGACGAATTAGGGATTGTTCCGATTACGGAAGAAAACAGAACCGCAAGTTATGATACGCCTGAATTTAAACGTGTGCCGATTGAAAAAGGTGAGATGATGAGCCTTGATGAGCTTGGCGGCATGCCGGAAGCTAAGAAAAGGCTAAGAGAATTATATGTCGAACCGATGAAAAATCTTGATGAATTGACAGAAATATTCGGTGCAGATGCAATTCCTGACGGTGCAATATTTTACGGCGCACCGGGTAACGGTAAAACATTGACAGGTCGGGTTTTGGCAAGGGAATTAGGTTTACCTTATTATGAAACAAGACTTTCAGATTTTGGAACAGCTCTTGTTCATGAATCCGGTAAAGCTTTCAAAAAATTAGCGGATCAACTTGACCGTAAATTTAAAGAAACAGGTGAACGTTCTGTATGGTTTCTTGATGAATTTGACAGTATCGGTGCTTCAAGAAACGGTAACGGACAAGGCGATAAGGAACTTACGGATGCTCTTCTTCAAGAGTTTACTAATCCGCAGCAAAGAGGTTTTATTCTGATTGCGGCAACAAACAATCTTGATGACGTTGATGCTGCCTTAAAACGCAGAGGCAGACTCGGTAACTGGATTGAATTTAAAAATCCGAATCAGGAAGAACGTGAAGATACAATTAAGAAAATTCTTTTAAAACATGAATTTACAAAAGAATTTGCAGATAACAATGAACTTATATCAAATATAGCAAAAGAGCTTGACGGATTTTCTATGTCATCAATTGCAAATATTTTAAAAGATGCAAAACGTGATTTTTATTTAAATAAAACTGATTTCGAAACAGCTGTTAAAAAAGCTCTTGATATAAATTCAAAGCGTGAAATGGGTGAATTTTGCGGAAAAGCAGGTTTGACACAGCACAAATATGAAGATTGGAACTACAAATCTCTTGATGAATTAGGAGGTATGAGTGACGTAATAAGACAGTTGAAAGAGTATGTAGTGGATGCTTGGAATCCTGAAATCAGAGAAGCTCTGAAAGCGAATAAGAGAATGCCATCAGGCGGATTTATTCTGGAAGGTCCTCCGGGCGGCGGTAAAACTACCGTAATAGAAACTTTAGCAAGAGAAATGGATATACCTCTTTATAAAATGGATTACAATCAGGAAGGAAATGAATATATCCATCAGGTTGCAAAACATGTGCAGGAAATTTTTGACAAACTTGCACTGGAATCAAAGATTATTAAAAAACCTGTAATGCTTTTCTTTGATGAGGCTGAAAAATTCTTCCCAAGATATGCCGAAAGACATCAAATAGAAGAAGTTAATACATATAAAGAATTAATGAATTCAGCGGCATCAAAAGGAATAATTTTAGCAGGTGCGACGAATCATATTGATTTGGTTAACCAAGAAATTATCGGTAACCCGAGAAGAATGGGGACTGTTATTCATTGCGGTGAGCCAAATCTTGAAGACAGAAAAGATATATTAAAAAGACTTTTGACAGGTCTTCCTATTATAACAGAGGACTTTACGGAAGAAAATATTGAAGATATTGCAGTTTCGACGGCAGGATTCTCAATAGGACAATTATCTGATGCAGTAGATAAAATAATAGTTCAGGCGGTCAAAAGGAAAGAAAATCTTACACCGCAAAAAATTATTCAGGAATTCAGACTGAATATAGTTCCGCTGCATATTAAGTAATGATATACGTTAAGACAAAAATAAAGGATGAAAAAATGTTAATACAACCAATACAAAATCAAAATAGTTATACTATCCCAAAAGCAACTTCTACAAGTTTTAAAGGTGATTTGGGATACAAAGTTATGGAAAAAGTTACAGAAAATGGCGTGCTATACAAGGCGCTGTTGCCTTCTGCTATAAAAACTCTCGGGTTGAGCTTTTTGGGAATGGTATCTGTATCAAAATTGAAAGACATATTGGAAACTTTTATTGAAAACATAAATGTACGTGATGGTGATATTTCTAATAGAGATCATGAGATTGAAGATTTGCAAAAATTAATTATTGAAAAAGAAAAAGATTTTGAGGAAAGAACTAAAGAACAAAATATAAAAATAGATGCGAAATTGGCAGCAGCAAATGATTTGGCTGTGAGTGCAGAAAATAGGAATAAAATATTGGACGAACGTGCCAAGAATTTAGAAAAATTGGAAGCAGATAAGGATAAAGCCTATAATATGCGAGAAGCTGCACTAAATAAACAATTTGAGGAAAAATTTTCCGAACTGGAAAAAAGAGAATTAAACTTAAAAGAAAAAGAACAAACACTTATATCTACAGAAAACCTGATTAGGCAGGCAGAAGCAGATAAGATAGTAAGTGCTGCAAGGGCTCTGTACGGAATTAAAAATCCTGACGTAAGATTTTATGAATCAATTGCAGAACAATTGGTTAATGTCGTCAGTATCTTAAATTCAACTAAATTTAATAATAGTATTGATCCGCAGGAAATAGCAATTTGTATGCGTAATAATGAAGGTGTTGT
>CADCOS010000162.1 GCA_902803165.1 uncultured bacterium
CTTGATCACCCAATTTTCCACTTTCCATTTTCAATTTTCCATTTAATTGACTGGATTCTTCGGTCGTTTCACTCCCTCAGAATGACAAAATTTTCAATTTTCCATTTTCAATTTTCCATTATCCTAATCACTTGATCACCTAACCGTATTCAACATATATCTTGTACAGCATTTAGAATTATGGGATTGTTTTGCTATTTCATAACAGCCTTCAACAACTCTGTTGTAAGCATCTTTATCTTCAAGATAGCTTTCTATTTTAAAAATCAAATCCGAAAAATCTTCATAAAAAGGCATCATACCGTCAAAAAGATTGAGTTCTTCACGAAAATCGCTTATCATTAGCCTTTTACATGCAACCGTTTGGAAGGTTCTGTAATTGAGAGACGAAATCCCTTGTGAATTCATATTGAAAACAATTTTGGAATTATTTATTGCTTTTGCCATATCTTCTTCATTATCAATAAACCCTTGATAACACAGCCCGATAATTTCAGGGTATTTTGAGCGTTTGAGGGCATCTTCATAATGTTTTCCGATAGCATACCAGGCAATTTTAAGATGCGGAAGTTTTAAAACAAGTTCTTCGAAGAAACTTAGTCTGTAGTCAGTATCAAGCCTGCCTGCAAACATAATATCAAATTCCGGCTCTTTATATTCCAAATCTTTGTACACATCAAAATTAACAAAATGCGGGAGATAGTGAATATTTTTAAAATTTTCGTATTCGGTTAGAACCTTATCCCAGTAAAATGTATAATTTTCTTTTTCTTCCAAATAAGGAATATATTTTCCCCATTCTTCACCGACACCGGAAGCGCGGCTTCTTATATCATCAGAAAAATAATTAGCGGACGGAATTTCTAAATTATTATCGATTTTGAATTTTAACCCTGAGAAATCATAACCTATAATTTGAGAGTATTTCTTCTTCAAAACTTGTTTCAAATTATTGTCAAAAAGTTCGTCATAAACGGTTACATCACAATTATTTTGGCGATAACCGTCAATTATACTGCTCATAGTGAGTCTTCCGCCTATACTTATAGGCAATATTGCAAGAATTTTTTTCTTCTTCATCTCTACCGCTCTTGACTTGTATTTTAACATTTTTTTTAGTGTTGTACAATATTTATAATAACAGGTTGACGAACGGAGCCGTTCTCTTTACAATTGAATATGAGTTATGGGGTTGTAGCTCAGTGCCTCGCGGCGAGCAGTGGGCAAGCCGAAGGAGCGTATGCGACTGAGGTGGAGTGAGTCAACGGTGTCGGCTTGTCGAAGGACAAGACGAGCAGGTTGACGAACGGAGCCGTTCTCTTTACAATTGAATATGAGTTATGGGGTTGTAGCTCAGTAGGATAGAGCGGCGGTTTCCTAAACCGTGTCTGTCGCGAGTTCGACTCTCGCCAGCCCCAAATAAAAAAAGACAGGTGTTTACCTGTCTTTTTTTATTTATGTCTTAGAATTGAAGAACTCGCCACAGGTCAAAGACCTGTCCGAGTTCGAGCGACCTGTGAGCAGAGTGCGGAGGACTTTTGCGAAAAGAATGTAAATTCTTTGAAGCAAAATCCGAAGACACGTTTAATGCGAACAGGTCAAGACACTCTCGCCAGCCCCACCATACTTTTTTCTTTACCGTAACTTATTATTGTTCTTTGCTGCCTTGTTCACCATTATTTACCACCACACGATATTTATTTTTATAATCCAGATAACGCATATTAAACTCTAAATCGTCCCCTTAGGTATGAAAGAAGCTGCGGGCGAGAAAAAACTGTTCCTACATTTGACACAAATATTTTTAAAATTTTGTATTCAAATTTTGTAAGTTCGACCTCTTTATTATCAATAGTAACAGCTTTCTTGGAATCATCTATTTTAATATTTTGATAAGATTGGGAAGAAAAATTAATATTATTTAAGTGTGCTTTTACTCTTGCAAGCAGAATTTTGTTACTGAACGGTTTTGAAATATAATCTATTGCGCCGGATTCAAATCCTTCCAAAATATCTTCTTCCATTTTTTTCGCCGTCAGCATAATGACTTGAATATTTTTTAAATATTCATCTTCTTTGATTTTTTTACATAAAGAAAATCCGTCCAATGAAGGCAGCATTACATCAAGCAAAATTAAATCAGGCTTTTCTGACTTAATTAATTCAAGAGCGTCTGCTCCGTCAAAAGATTTTTTAATATTATAAAAACCGTCAGAAAGAAGCACCAATTCAATCAACCTGTTAATCTGAGGTTCATCTTCCACAATTAAAATCTTTGCGCCCAATATATCCATATTTTTATTATACATAAATTTATAAAAAGCTTTTTAAACTATGTTATACAATTTTACATTCATTAAAATTCAATACTAAACAAAATATACGTAGGTTTAAATCATGCAATTTTATTATTTAATTTCAAGATTTCTTTCTTCTTTTTTGGGGTGCCTTTTTACTTCTTTTTTTATATTACACTTTCATGCCGGTAGAGTCTCTTTCAATCTTTTTGATATTTACCCCCCTCGCAAATAACACTACTGTCCATGATAATTTAAATGTCATGCTGAACTTGTTTCAGCATCTTACCAATATGGCATATTTACTACATTCCGGTAAGA
>CADCOS010000163.1 GCA_902803165.1 uncultured bacterium
CCTGATCACCTATTCACCCAATCACCAAATCACCTGATCACTTGATCACCTGATCACATAATTTTCCATTTTCCATTTTCAATTTTCCATTATCCTGATCACCTATTCACGATTATTCACTGGATTCTTCGGTCGTTTCATTCCCTCAGAATGACGAAATTTTCCATTTTCCACTTTCAATTTTCCATTATCCTGATCACCTGGTCACCTAATTTTCCATTTTCCATTTTCAATTTTCAATTATTAAAGCCCCTCTTGTCGCAAAGCCGATTTTGTTATATTATATAATAAAGGATTTAATTTGCAGAGAGGGTTTCTGATGTCGCTGGAGACTTTTATATACGAATCAGCGGATGAGATTGTTAACGGTAAATTTAATTGCGCCAAACCTGAGATAATTAATCATAAAAACAAATATCAGGATGATACTGCTATATGTTTCAGCCTTCTTGCACTCGGTTCGTTTATTGATAAAAAATATAAAGACTATTATCAATTTATGGACGATGCTCAATTTCTTGTTGACCGCTCAACGAGCAGTATAGCACAAATTGTACATGAGCTGGTTTTGGGTTATGTAAGCTATACCGAGCGTAACAACTCTCTCTATTCAATCAATTATAACAATGCAAGAAAACTCGCTATAAGAACGCAAAAAACAGCTTTTTTTGAAAAAATGGCAGAAACCCTAAAATGTCCTCCGATTACCCATTTGAGTGCGCATGCACATGTAAAAGATCCTTTAATAGCCCTTGTAAAAATCGGTCAGGCGGTTGCGGCAGAAAAAGATATAAATGTTTTAATAAGAACAATTGCAGAAGAAACAAAAATAGCACTTAATGCCGACAGGTGTACTGTTTATCTGTACGACAAAGAACACAACGAATTGTATTCAAAAGTCGCAACCGGGTTAGATGATTTTAAAGAACTCAGAATACCTGCTGATAAAGGTCTTGCCGGACACGTTGTACAAACAGGCGAAACTATTAATATAAAGGATGCTTATAAAGACTACAGATTTAATCCGGAAGTTGATAAGAAAACAGGTTACAGAACAAAAAGCATTCTTTGCATGCCTATTAAGAACTTTAATCAAGATATAATCGGCGTTTTTCAGGTTCTTAATAAATTTGATGAATCCTTTACTATAGATGATGAAGATTTGCTCGTAGCCATAGCTTCAAGTGCCGGAATTTCGTTAGAAAATGCAAGACTTTTTGAACGTCAAAGAAAAATGCTTGAAGAGCAGCGAATTATTTTTGACAGTTTTATTGAAACCCTTGCTTCTTCCATCGATGCACGTGACAAAATTACTTCAGGTCATTCAACAAGAGTAAAAATGTATGCTTCTCTTATTGCTGCCGAATTTAATATGGATAAGAAAGATATTTATATTTTGGAAAAAGCGGCGGCACTCCATGATATAGGGAAAATCGGTATAAGAGATTCGGTTCTTCAAAAAGAGGGCAAATTAACTCCTGAAGAGTATAAACATATACAGGAACATGTGGAAATTACCCACAATATATTGGAAAAAATCCACATGTCGGATGATTTTAAGCAGATTTCGGAAATAGCATGTTCTCACCATGAAAAATACGACGGAACAGGTTATTACAGGGGTTTAAAAGGTGAAGAAATTCCTTTTGGCGGAAGGATTCTTGCTGTTTCGGATGTATTTGATGCAATAACATCAAAAAGACATTATCGTGATAAAATGCCTATCGAAAAAGTTATAGATATAATTAAAAACGGCTCCGGCAGTCACTTTGATCCTGAAGTTGTGGAAAAATTTCTTGCTATAAAATTAGATAAAATTGTTGAGGTATTTTTAACTGAAAATAATCAATTAGAATTGAATAAAGAAGACCAAGAAACTCTGTGCAAATATAATCTTCTTGACTTATACTATTCAATAATAAATAATTGCAGTAACATGCTGCTACAAGTGTTTAATAAATATTATGTAGGTTTGGATTTAGAACATGAATAAATTTATCAAATTATCATTAATAATAGCTATTGCGGGATTAAGTACCTTTAATTCGGCACAATCTGTTGAAACCGGTTCTCAGCCTATTATGTTAAGAGCAGAGAGCGATGCCGCTAACATGGAGATGGTGATTAAAGATAATTTTGTTAAAGCGAAATATGCTTCTGCCGATAACAGATTCATGCAAGGAAATGTAAAGGCTTCACACGATGATTTTTCCGATTTGATTTCAAAAGCGGTACATGATGACTATGTATTTCTGTCTTATGGCATGAAAATGGCTGAATACGGATTCTTTGATTTATCGGAAGAACTTATAAATAAATTGGATAACAATTTATATACAAAAAATTATGTTAAAGATATTCGCAAATTTTATTATCCGACGGGAATGATGAATACAAAGGATATTATATACTTGGCGGATGCTTATGCGGGAATTGTATACAATAACCTTGCAATAGAAACAACTTCCGAGTTGTTAAACAGCGTTCAAGCAAATGAGAGCGATTATAAAAATTATTTGATAGCATTAGGTTTTTATAAATCCAATAATCTTGCGCAGGCTTTAAAATACATCAATAATGCAACAATGGAAAATGATGTTAATGTAAATTATCAGATTTTGAAAGCAAAAATTCTTGCTGATTCCGATAAACCAAAACAAGCATTAAAAGTTTTGGAACAAATAAAAAAAGCTGATTTTAAGACTGTAGATTTCCAAAATCGCGTTAGAGCGGCAGAAGAATATGTTCTTTATAAAGTGGCAAAAGATGAACCTTTGAAAGATTATCATTTGTCATATTATTACCATTTGCAAGACAAAAGCTTGCTTGCTACAAAAGTTCTGCAATCAGCGATTTTACAATCAAAGAATTATACGGGACAGATTTTTGGTTTGTTAGGAAAGGTTTATTACGATAATGATGAGCCGTTCAAAGCTTTAGAGTTTTCTCAAAGAGCTTATAAAGAAGATTCAAGGAATTATCTTGCAAATTTGACTTTGGCGGATATTTATTACGAAGACAGAAAATTTGAGGAAGCTTTAAAATATTATAAATCCGCTAAAAAGCTTACAAAATCTACAGAACCGTTGGTAGGAATTGCTAAATCGTATTTGGCATTGGAAAAAGATAAAAAATCAAAAAAACTATATACAAAATTGCTTAAAAAATATAAAGATGATGAGGATTTACTAATAGGCGCACTTAAAATATTTCCGCAAAAAGCCTATGATTATATGCCTAATATAGCGTCTTTGGATATTTCAAATAATGAAATTTGGCTTGCTCTTGCAAATAAAGCTATTAAAGACGGTGATTATAAAATGGCTGAAACATATTTAAATAACTCATATTATATTGACGAAAATAACTTTAAATATTATTATTATTTGAGTCAGGTTCTAAGAGCAAAAGGTGATTTGGAAAAATCAAATCTATCGTTAATAAAATGTTCAACGCTTAATGCGGATTACGAAGCAAAACTGTTCAAGGCAGGACAAAGTGTGTATGAAAAGTAATATTTTAATAGTAGAAGACCATGAATTAACCAGATTCGGTTTAAAGACTGCCTTTGAAAGCTGCGAATATGCAGGAATAATATATGAGGCCGAATCTGCCGAAACAGCAATAAGTATAATTAACGATAATAAAATAGATTTAATAATTATGGATTTGGGGCTTCCCGGCATGGACGGTATTGAAGCGACAAAGGTTATAAAAAATGCAAATCCCGAAATAAAAGTTGTTATACTGACTTCGCACAACGATGAAACAGAAGTATTAAACTCACTAAAAGCCGGTGCAAACGCATATTGTTCAAAAGAAATTAATCCGAAACGATTGGTAGAAGTTGTGCTGTCTGTTTTGGACGGTGCTTCTTGGTTTGATCCGAGTATTGCTCATATAGTTTTGGATGCAGCTGCAAAATCTCAGGATAATATGACTGTAAAACCCGAAAAAGATTATGGTTTGACTTCAAGGGAAGCTCAAATTCTTAAACTTATAACAGAAGGATACAGCAATAATGAAATAGCCAACAAGCTTTATGTAAGTATAAATACAACAAAAGCACATGTGGCGAGTATTTTACAAAAATTAGAAGTAGATGACAGGCTTCAGGCAGCTTTAAAAGCTTTGAAAGAAAGATTGGTATAAAATGGACGGTATAGCATCAATTCTTGTAGTGGACGACAATCCTAAATTTTTAAAAGAAGCACTTCCGATGTACGGATATAATGTTGATACGGCGGAAGACGGTTTAGAAGCTTTAAAGATACTCTCTGATGAAAATTCACGATACGATTTAATATTACTTGATGTTATGATGCCCAACATGGATGGCTGGGATACTCTTAAAGCCATAAGAAAAAATAAAAAAACCGAGAGAATTCCGGTGATAATGATAACGGCTGTGAGTGAAGATCAAAAAGTTGTATCGGGTTTAAAAATCGGTGCTGATGACTACATTGTAAAACCTTTTATTTTACCTAATCTTTTGGCACGAATAGAAGCTGTTTTGAGACGTTCTAATTGGCAGAAAGAAGAAATTAAAAAGACAGAAAAAACATTAAACAAAGATGTTAATATAGAAGCTCTTACACCTAAGGAAAAAGAGGTTTTGAGTTATGTGGCAAAAGGTGCAAGTAATCAGGAAATTGCTGATATATTATGCGTAAGAGATGTTACGGTTAAGACGCATTTGAATAATATATTTAAGAAATTAAAGGTAACAAACAGAACACAAGCTGTATTGCTTGCGATGCAAATAGATTTAATTAATTAGGAGAATATAATGACATCAAAAGAAGAATTAATGAGTTTACTTATAGATGATACCGAGGCTTTTAACAAAGCTGTAAAAGGGCAAGCTGTAGATATGAGCGAGCTTGATTTTTCAAATATTACAATAGAAGGTGCGATTTTTGATAATGTTGATTTAACATCTTCATCTTTTGCTGATTCCCAGCTTACAGATGTAAAATTTAACGGGTGCGATATGACTTCAGTTGATTTTACCCGTTCAACTCTTACAGAGTGCAATTTTAATGAATCTTTTTTGAACGGTACGGACTTTAGCTATGCAACCGTTCATTATTGCGGCTTTCCTGATGCTGATTTAGCCGGAGCAATAGTTAGAGAAGCTGATTTATCAAATTCGGATTTTACAATGTCGCAAAATCTTAATGCTTCAAGATTTGACGATACAACCGTTTGGCCGGACAGTGAATATCTGCCGGAAGATTTTGATTCCAGTTATTCTGATGACTTGTCATCTCTCAAAGATGATGATGATTATGAAGTGTCAGATTACTAAAATAAATTAACGACATTGTTTTCTTCAAATTTAGGGCAAGTATTCCAAATAAGTGTAGGAACAATGTCTCCCGGTGTTCTGCCTTCAAAACTGCAATTGCATGTTCCTTTTACCATATTTGTTGAACCGTCAACAAGATTTTGGAAATATTTGCAATTTTGGCAAACTTTCATTGTCAAACCGTAGTCAGCCAATTTTGAGGTTAATTCTCTCAGTGCATCTATCATACGGAGATGATTATTTTTTGTTGTATATTTTTTGCCGTTTGGATTTATAAATGTTACTTTAGCTAAACCGTCATCGGAGATAAGTTCTAATTTGGCATGAATATTATGTTCGCCGTTTGTAACTACGACATTTGTTACCATTTTTTCTATTACGTGTTTGTGAGTAGTTTTGTTCAAAATATTTCTTATGCCTCTGAACAACGGGAAATTATAAAGAAGTCTTCCTGATGAAATTATAGGGTATGCAAATAAATACATGTATTCTTTCGCGTAGAATTTCATATTAAATAATCCGGCAGTAAATGCTATTAAGAAAATAGCAGTAGTAATTAGTACTGTTGAATAGCTTACTGCGGCAGGGAAATTGTGCGTATGTACAATAGGAAAAGCAAAGCACAAGATTCCTGTTAACCAATTTGGCATGCTTAAATGTAATAAAAATTCTCTTGATAGTGTGGTTTGCGGTTTAAAAAAGTTCGTTTTAAGTATCTTAAGTCTTTTTGACAGAGAAGGAATTCTGTAGTCAAATTTATCAATGCTGTCATATACGTGCAAATCGTCAATTAGACCTACGGTAATTTCTTCTTGAGCAAGTTTTAGTGTGTATTCGATTTCTGAGACGATGTTCCTGAAATCGAATACGGCAATTCTGTTTAACAAATCTTTTTTAATTATAAAAGAATCAGTATTAAGTATGTTAGTTAATCCGATTTTTGCACGAGAAGTATTTATGAATTTTGAAACGTATCTTGAATAAACCGATTTAACGTTTTGCCAAAAATCCATTGCGCCGTCTTGAGGAAGATAGGTAATTGTAGGATTAAAAACATCGTATTTTGTGAGATAAAAATTAACTGTTGAGAGAAAATCGGAGTCTATGTAGTTTTTGGAATCTAAAAACACGTAGGCATCAAGATTTTCGACATTGTACAATTTTTCAGCAATTATTGAATAAGCTTGACTTTTACCGATAGGTTCCATGTTATCAATTTTTATAGCGTTAACTTTCAAATCACCTTGTAAAGTAACGTCGGATATGTTTTCACATTTATCCAATAATGCATATATTGTATAATTTTCTTTAGGGTAATTTTGATTTTTAAGTTGTTTTAAGAGGTTTTCTAAAGTATTTGTGACACCGGTAGCATAGACAACAACACAGAGATTAGAATCTTTTGAAGTATACTTGTCACGATATTTTTTAGACGGGCCTGAAGAAACAACCGCATAAATTATAAAATAAATTGTAAATATTGTGATATAAAGGTATAGTAATAAAGTCATAATAATATCTCCGAACTAAATTTTAGCGTAAAAACAAAAAATTCACAATAAAATACTTGATTTCGGAATGTGTCCATGATACATTAGAGTCTGCGAGAGACCTGATAAGGGTAAGCCCTTGACAACAGGTTTTGAAAATTTAATAATAACGTACAGCGAGGGCTGCTAGCTCAGGTGGTTAGAGCGCACCCCTGATAAGGGTGAGGTCGGTGGTTCGAGTCCACTGCGGCCCATATAAAAGAGACTTCCAAACGGAAGTCTTTTTTATTGCAGTGAACTCTCACGCATTGCCGAAGGCAATGGGTTCTCTCCTCCATTGGCTTGCGTGCGGTAAAACGATTTATGTAATATTCTACGAAAAAC
>CADCOS010000164.1 GCA_902803165.1 uncultured bacterium
AAACTTCGGAGTTCTTGTAAGAGCATACGCATATATTTTAATGATGGGTAACAATTTGCAGCTTGCAAGCGCAGATGCTGTTTTAAACGCAAATTATATAAAGGAAAAACTTAAAGGCGTTTATGATTTGCCGTACGATGAACCTTGCATGCACGAATTTGTTCTTTCGGGTGAAAAACAGCATCATCAAGGTGTTTCTACTTTAGGTATAGCTAAAAGACTTATGGATTCAAATTGTCATCCGCCTACGGTTTATTTCCCGCTTATAGTTCATGAAGCAATAATGATTGAACCTACTGAATCGGAAAACAAAAAAGTTTTGGACGATTTCATAGATACTATGCTTAAAATTGCCAAAGAAATTGAAGAAAATCCGGAAGAAGTTTTGAAATCACCAAAAACCACTCCGGTTAAAAAGCTTGACGAAACGCTTGCTGCAAGACAACCGAATTTGGTGTTTAAAAATAATTAGAAAGTTGTATTATTTAAATATGTTAAAAAAGTTAGTTATTCTTACATCGTTAATATTTGCATTGCCCGCTTATGCCGGCGAATACGAGAACGCTTTGATGACGGGAAATTCCGTGTTTTTATATCTTTATACAAAAGAATGCGGATATTGCAAACAATTTAATCCGATATACGAAAAATTAACAGACGGAACATATAAAAACAATTATAAATTTTTGAAAATAGATGCAAATACAGAATACGGAGGAAACTTAATGAGAATGTTCAGAGCCTCTTATGTTCCTTTTGTGGTTCTTGTTGATGCAAAACGTCAGGTTATGAGCGGAGTTACGCCGACATGTTTGTTAAATCAATCATGTGTTGATAAAGAATTAAAGTTATTTTTGAGATAGGAGGGATATATGAAGGGTATTGTATTGGCAGGAGGAGCAGGAACAAGATTGTATCCGGCATCGCAGCCTATTTCAAAAATACTTCTTCCTATTTATGACAAACCAATGATATATTATCCGCTTTCGACACTTATGCTTGCGGGAATAAAAGATATATTAATTATCACAAACGAAACCGATTATGACAATTTTATAAAGCTGCTTGGAGACGGCTCACAATTCGGCTTGAATCTGCATTATAAAATACAATATGTTCAAAAAGGTATAGCGGATGCATTTATTATCGGAGAAGATTTTATCGGAAACGATGAAGTGGCACTTATTTTGGGTGACAACATTTTCCACGGACACGGATTTTCAACCATAATGAAAAATGCCCTCAAAAAACAAACCGGTGCGACAATTTTCGGCTACACGGTAAAAGATCCAGAAAGATTCGGTGTCGTGGAATTTGATAAAAACCAAAAAGCGATTTCATTGGAGGAAAAACCGCTTTGTCCGAAATCAAATTATGCGGTTACGGGACTTTATTTTTATGACAACAATGTATGCAAATACGCAAAAGAACTAAAACCGTCAGCTCGCGGGGAATTGGAAATAACCGATTTAAACAGAATCTATCTCAATCGGGGAGAATTGAATGTTGAGATTTTAGGGAGAGGTTTCGCTTGGCTTGATACGGGAACTCACGATTCAATGCTTCAAGCGAGCGTTTTTGTACAGACAATGGAACTTAATAAAGGGGTTAAAATTGCCTGCTTGGAAGAGATTGCTTACAATCAAGGGTTTATCACAAAAGAAGAATTACTCAAAAAGATAGAAAAATACGGAAATAATAACGGGTATTATCAATACGTGCGCTCAATTTTAAACCAAAGCACAGCCAACGAAACTTATGTATAAAAAAATAAAGGCTGTTAATATAACAGCCTGAGAAAACATATGTTTTATGTTAAATAGAAAATCTTTTTACAACGACATTGTTTTGTATTCCAAGTCTAAATTCATAATGTCTGTCGGGTTTTCGTAGTCATACGGTATAAATATACTGATTTCACTCTTATCCGGAATTTCTTCCAAACCGTATTCGTTGATGTAATTTTCGTCGAGTTTAACCGTGTATTTTCCCGGAGCTAAACCTGAGATATAGAAGTCGCCCGAATCCGTAAGAGTTGAGTAATTAACTTCTTTTCCGTCTTCGTCAAGGATTACGACAACGAAGTCTGTCAGTTTTAACTGTCTGTCAAATTCGTCGGCGATTTTAAGAACACCCGATACGGAACCGACTGTTGAAATCAAAGGTATTTCAAGTCTTGTCGTTTTACCGCCGTCGATTTTGATTTTGTTAACAATCTTGTCATTGCTTAACGGAGCGACTGTCAAAGGTAATTCATCCATATTAAGAGTTACCGTATAAACGCCTTCCTCTACAGTTTGAGATGATACTTTACCTTTCTTGTTAGTTACGTTCTTTTCACTCAACCAGTTAGCAATCAGAGGAATGTCTTTCATAGGGACATCGACTCCTTTATCGAACGTACCGTTTTTGTTCACGTCAACGAACGCAATTGCTTCAAACAAACCTTTTCCTGCATCTTCGTCACCGACAGAACGTATACCGCCTGAGAAGAACTGAAAGGCATCATTAAAGGTGAAGAAAATTGAGTGCCTGTTAGTTTTAGGGGTAAACATATTGTCAATAAAGAATCCGCCGTTCTTAGAATATTGATACATAAAGCTCATTGTCTGACCTGAACGTGCTCTGTATGAAAGTCCTGCTGTTAAATCGTTACCGCCCTGACCGTGGTATCTGAATCCCCAGCTTACGTGAGGAGTCAAACGATGCCAAGTCGGGAATGTGTAACCGAATCTCATCATATTATAATTATTTTTATAATTAAGGGTTTTGTAGTGTACCATATCATGACCGAAAATAAATTTACCCCAGTCACCCGGAATAGGGATATCTAATTGAGCGTAGTCAGTCGTATATCTTGAATAATAATTGTGATCGGAAGTTGTTTCCTGATGGAATCTTGTATCATAAACGCT
>CADCOS010000165.1 GCA_902803165.1 uncultured bacterium
AAAAATGCTTTCATTGTATCATATTTCTTCTTAGCAGCTTTTTCTTCTTCTGTTTGAGGTGTGCCGCCGTTATTTCCGTTATTTCCGTTTACACCGTTAAATCCGAAATTGAACGGTGTATTAAAATTCATACCGCCAAAAATATTATTACCGCCGTTAATACCGCCGTTAATACCGTTCCAGAAGTTTTGCTGATTCATCTGCATAGCAGTAACGCCTAACAAATTAGTGAATAAATTTGAATCAAAGTTTAATCCGCAAGGTGAATTGAATGTATTCATCCCCGGAAAATAAGTAAACATATCCAATGAAGGAACAGGATTATAAAAAGAATAATCTCCGTTAATCATTCCGTAAGTAGTATATGAAAAAATGCCGCCCGGCATAGTAAAACCGTTGCGTAACCCGTCAGCAAAGCCGAAACTTCTGCCTTGATTACAGCAATTGCAAGTATCGTTTTGATTTTGTCTTAAGCTAAACCAGTCTGACATTTTTATACCTCTTAATAGTTCTCGTTATATATATAAAGTATATTTATTTGATTGAATTGCCATGAAAAAATACGCATGTTTACAAAAGTTTACACTTTGAAATTATTTATTTTTGTTGTGAACCGAGGTCTATAAATCACCTAACCACCTATTCACTTTTTTCGTGATTATGTGATTTCGCTTCGCTCCGTGATTATGTGATTAGGAACGTTTTCCTATTCACCTATTCACTTGATCACATGGTCACCTATTCACCTTAATATCAAACAAATTTATCATGTTATAATGAATTAAAAATTTGGAGATTTACGTTTTGAGCGACAAGAAGAAGATTTTATTCATATATCCGCCTTCTCCGATAATGAACAGAGAAGACAGATGTCAGCAAGAAGTCCAAGACTTGCTTGTTATTCCGCCTCTGCCTCCTACGGATTTATTGTATTTAGCTGCAATAGCTGAAGAATGCGGATTTGAAGCCATAATTCGTGATTACAGTTTAGGCGGAGATTTGACAGAAGATTTGAGAAAATATTCTCCCCATTATTTGGTCGCAAATATTTCTACTCCGCTGTTCAAATCAGATATGGAAGCTGTATCAAAAGCCAAAGATATTTTGCCTGATATTATAACAATAGT
Organism: uncultured bacterium; assembly: GCA_902803165.1. Lineage (GTDB taxonomy): Bacteria > Cyanobacteriota > Vampirovibrionia > Gastranaerophilales > Gastranaerophilaceae > CAG-196. The sequence goes on from CADCOS010000165.1 coordinate 1,128, forward strand.
AAAAGGGGCGCCTTTTTTAACGTATAACGAAAATGTTATTTATGAAAATCCTTATATTGATTACGTAATTGTCGGAGAGCCCGAATTGACGCTTAAAGAAATTTTGCAAGGTGTTCCGAATTCAGATATTTTGGGGATTTGTTATAAAGAAAACTTTCAAGGTATAAAAAACGAAGAACGACCGTTTAATAATAATTTGGACTCGCTTCCTTTTCCTGCAAGGCACTTGATTGATAATTCGATTTATACAAGACCTGACAACGGGAAGGTGCAAGCGGTTATTAAAGTTTCAAGGGGTTGTCCGTATCACTGCTTTTTCTGTTTGGCAACACCCGTTTCCGGTGAAAAAGTAAGAACACGTTCAGCTGAAAATATTATAGCGGAAATTAGGGAATGTATTGAAAAATACGATATTAAAAATTTTCTTTTCTGGTCTGATATTTTTAATTTTGACAGAAAATGGACAATAAATCTTTGTGAAAAAATTATTGAAAGCGGACTAAAATTTACTTGGTCAGCAAACACGAGAGCTAATACCATGGATGAAGAACTTGCTGAAATTATGTACAAGGCAGGCTGCAGACTTGTAAGTATCGGTGTAGAAAGCGGCTCTCAAGAAATTTTGGATAAAATAGGTAAAAAAATTACGCTCGATGAAGTAAGAAAAACCGTTAAAATTTTAAAGAAAAACAAAATAAAAATATACAACTATTTTGTAATCGGACTCCCTTGGGAAACTGAAAAAACGGTAGAAGAAACCGTAAAATTTGCAATAGAATTAAACAGTAATTTTATAAGTTTTTATACAGCTGTTCCGCTTCCGGGAACGAGATTCTTTGCTTATGCAATGATGAACGGGCTTATTGAAGGAAATTTAGATTTTGAAAAAGCATATTATCAGCCTTCCGTAAGAACTCACGAGTTATCAAAAGAACGGGTTTTTGAACTTCATAAACTCGCTGTTAAAAGATTTTATCTAAGACCTATGTTTATCTTAAAAACTTTATTGGGACTCAGAAGTTTTACCGAAGTTAAAAACTATTTTTCCGCAGGTATAAATTTACTAAAAAGAAGATAAAATCAGTTGACTTTTATAAATATATTATTAATAAATCCTCAAAAGAGGTAATTGTTATGTTTATATCGAGTTTGTTTAATTTTAAAAAGTCATGCCGCCATGATAAAATCACGCCGGACATGGAAAACGGTTATTGTCCTGACTGCGGAAAGTTTATTCAAAATAACTGGTATATTACCAGATGTTCCTGCTGCGGAGTAAAGCTGAAAACTTACGAACGAAACGGAGAAATAAGACCGCAAAACCATTACTGTACAAATTGCGGCTCCGAAGAGTTTGTTATTGAAAAATTACCTAAAATAAATTTTATTGATATAAATTTTGCGGTTCTTGTAAAAACAGAAATTGAATCAAATGAAAAAGTCGCCTTTACAACACGCTGCTGGCAGGAAAAAACACCCGAGCAGCCCAAATTGCTAGCACAATTCCCATAGCATCGGCAACTAATCCCGTTAATATTGCATATTTAAATTTCTTAATTCCTACTGAACCAAAATATACTGATAAAACATAAAAAGTAGTTTCGGAACTGCCGACCATAATAGCTCCCATAAACGCGGCAAATGAATTTGCACCGTGAGCGGATGCCAATTCCGAAAACAATCCGAGTGTTGCCGAACCTGATAGAGAACGTGTCACCATTATCGGCAATATATCGGCAGGTATTGAAAATTTATCAAGAATAAATCCCAATGAGCCGGCAAGCCAATCCAATGCGCCTGATGCCCTAAACATAGAAATGGCAACAATTAAGGCGACAAGATACGGGATAATAGTCACGGAAACCTTGAATCCGTCTTTTGCACCCTCAACAAATTCTTCATAAACAGGAACTTTTTTTATAATTCCTGCGATAAAAATTATAGCAATCATTAAAGGAAGTATTAATGCTGAAATCATTTCATACATTATTCAGCCTCCTTTTTGTTCCATAATTTTCTGAATATTAATGCAGTAATTATGGCGGTTAAAAAAGCCAAAGCAGTAACTATCAAAGTCGGTAGAATTATTCTTTCGGGATTAGAAGCACCGAGTCCCGCTAATATAGCAATTACCGTAGCCGGAATTATCTGAAATCCGGCTGTATTCATTCCTAAAAACATACACATTGAGTCAGTTGCAGTGTCTTTAGAAGGATTATCCTCCTGTAATTCTTTCATAACTTTGAGTCCTATAGGGGTTGCAGCATTTGCCAGTCCCAAAGCATTTGCGCTAATACTCATTGTTATGTCACCGAGAGCGGGAGAATCTTTTTTTAAATCTTTGAACAAAGGTTTCAAAATCGGATATAATAATTTGGAAAGTATTTGCACAAATCCCGATTTTTCGGCAATTCTCATTGTACCCAGCCAGAATGCCATTATACCTATTAGTGATAACGCAATTTTTACGGCAGTTTCACATCCGTCAAACATGGCCGTCATAACCTCCGAAGCCCTTCCGTTCGCAACTCCCGCAATTATCGATATTAAAATCAAAAAACAAAAAATATAATTCATAATCTTATATTAAGAAAAAAAACAAATTTTGTCATCATTTTTATATTTATTATATAATGGTTAAGTAACGTAATAAGATAAGATGTGGGATAGTGGTTTTATGGCAGAAATTAATAATTTTTCAGAAATCAATGAGAACTTTGATACAGTCAAAACTCTTTTAAATTCAATAAGAGCGCAGGGTATTTTAAATACTTCCGATGTTGATAAACTTCTTAGCGGCATTAATGCGAAGCTTGAAAAAATTAATACAGAAGAAGATATTGATATAATAAAAGTATTTTTAACAGAGTTAAAACAAACTTTGGATGAAAGACACAATGTTCTTATTTCCAAATTTGGTGCTATAGAATCATTATTTTCAAATTTGTTAAAAAACAGTAATGAACTGCCAAAATCTACTGAATTAAAAGAATTATTTGATGTTGTTGCCACAAATTTATCCGTTTTTTCAAGAGAAGTTGTTTCTCAAAAAGAAACATTAACAGATATTACGTTACGATTAGATGCTATCCGTTCCGATGATTCACAGAAGAAGGATATCATTAAAAACATTACCCTTTTAAAGCCTGATTTGGAAAGACTGAATAACGGGTTTGATTCAATTGTACTTAGTCTTAATGACAACTTTAAGACAATTGTAAAAACTATAACATCGATTGACAAAACCGAATATTTGGAGAATTTTTCAGGAGCTTTAAATAATATTGAAATGTCATCCAACGCTTTATTATCAGCGATTCAGGTATTAGACAGAAAGACCGAAGGCGTTGATGATGCTATCCAAAATCTTGTTACAAAGAAAGATTTAACCGAAACCGGCAGAAGTATTGAAGAATTAAAAGTTCTGAATATGTCATTAAATGATACTGTTGGTGAAATTAATCAGCATTATTCCAGAATAGATAATCTTGCTGATAAAATTGATGCTTCGGTTAATATAATAGCCGGATTAAAGTCAGTATTAGAAGATACCGATGATAAAAATACCAAGACACTGTTGACAAAACTCGAAGAATTGGAGTCTGAAGTAAATAAGATAACGACGGACACAAAATTTGAAGATTTCAAAGTGTCAATGGCATCGGTTTTGAAAGATATTTCTGATACAACAGTAATTCTTGATAAGAATTTATCATCAGGAAGCGAAGAAATTGCAAAAGTTATTGAGATGTTGAAAAACCTTGATACCAGAACCGGCTTTGAAGAACTTTTGGCATCTGCAAATTCTTCTAAATCCGAAATCAAGGATTATGTTGACGAAAATACTCAAAAAGTAATGTCTTTGGAAGAAGCAAATACAGCTAAAATTTTGAGTGATATTTCTTACAATAAAAATGTATTGGGTGAAAGTACACAAAAAATAATCTCAAGCGGCGAAGCGAATGTTTCAAGAGTTTTGAATGATATAACGTCTAACGCGGAAGCATTAAATTCTAAAATAGGCTTAGCTCAATCAGAAATATCATCATTATGTAACAGTAATTTTGGTTCTGTTTTCGAAAACATCGAAGAACTAAAAAAAGTAGTTTCACAAATTGATGACAATGGCGTGTCGTCTTATAATGCAATGTTTTCAAACATTACAGACAGATTAAACATGTTTGAATCAATGTTAAAAGATTCTCTTGAAACTCAGGAAAACTCAGCATCAACAGCATCAGCTCAATTATACGAGCAGATTGATAATATAAAAAATCTTTCCAATGTTTTGGATTATAAAATGGATTCATCAGTGGTCGAAGTTTCAAATATGACAAGGGGATTTGAAACTCTAAAATCTTCTATTGACGAAGTTTTGGCGCTTGATTTTGTAAATACAGTAAAAGACCTGAGAGCTGATTTGTATGCTTCAAAGCAGGAAATGTCCCTGAGTTTTGAAAATTCCGGTAATGAATTGTCAGAAAAATTGTCAAGTGACTTGTATGGCAAATATGAACTATTAATAAGCAAATTAGATACTGTGGAAGATGATTTTATCAAGGCGCAAACCTCATCTTTAACGGATATTAAAGAAGTTACCGATAAAATTTCATCAGCACTGGTTGACATACTTTCTTATGTCAGTGTTGAAAAATCGCAAAATAACGAAGCTTTAGAGAAAAAAATTGACGGAATAACAGATTCTGTAAAAGATACAAC
>CADCOS010000166.1 GCA_902803165.1 uncultured bacterium
CAGTGGGTTCGACTTCCTCCTTCCCTCGGAGATACTTAATCTCCTCGGGCGGAGTCCTTCTCCGGGCCCAAATTTTAATAAAAGAGATACCTTTTAACAGGACATTTTGTCGGAAGAAAATAAGTGTACAGTCACCCTGAATTTATTTCAGGGTCTTGCCAAAATATAGTAAACACACCAAGTTTGTAAGATGCTGAAACGAGTTCAGCATGACAAAAATGGTCGGAAAGTGGTTGAGTTAAAATGTCCAAAATGTCCGATTTCAGTAGCAAAAATGTCCTCTTTTTGCACCCTTTTGTCCCCAAAATTGTACTAAAAAGTAGGGTTGACTTTAGTCACCCAAAATTTATCGGTAGACTGAAGTCTACCCTGCTTGCTGCCAAATTATTTCAATCCAAGTATATTTTTGTATCCTTCGGTTATGTCTAAAGGTTCTCTAATCCATTTGTCTGCCATAATTTGGTCTAATAAGTATTCCAGTTTATATTCAACTTTTTCAGGAACAACATAGTGTTGATATGCACCTGTATTCCTGTTTATAATATCGTATTCGCGACACTGTTCCGAACCGGTTCTATGACCAAAACGGTCATATATTTGATGAACACCGCCGGTAAATTTGTTCATGTCATAAATTTCCAAAGAGCCTTTTTCTGTACTTTCAATAAATTTAGCCAGTTTATCAGCATATTCCGGTGATTTTTGCGAATTTGCGTACAATACTTCAAAATATCCGTCTTTATCTTTTAAAAATGTTGGTACTGCAGCATGTGTTTTTTCAACGAAATTATCTCTTTTAGCAACTTTAAAGAAATCCATATCTTCCATTAACTTGTTGATTAAATATTCAACTTTATCGTATCCTCCACGGTCAAAAGGATTCATAACAGTTTTTTCTTTTTTCGTGCTGTGATTAAATATTTTATAATTATCTACTCCGCATTCATACGTATATTCCTTAATTTCCAGTACACCATTTTTAATTTGGGAAAACTGTTTTGCCATGGAATTGAATCTCGATGATTTTGAAGATGTTTCCCACAAACTCCTGAAATTTCCGGCTTTGTCATATATAAATCTTGCTTTAAAATTTGGTTTTGACAAACTGTCCTGCGTTTGTATTTTTTGTATCTGCATAAATTTTTCTCCCTTAAAAATGTTAACATTAATATTATTAAAACCACTAAAAAAATTTTTTGCTAGGGGTAAATAATTTTTTACAATTCTTTAAAAATACTCAAGCCCTCTGTTCATTCTTCTCAAACCGACTGTTCCTTTACATGCGTAATTCAGGTAGTTTATAGGTCGGGCTTCAGCCCGACAATATTAATAAGTGACGGGTTAAAACCCGTCCTATTTACTCTAAAAATCTCTGTTATTTCTTCTCAAACCTACTGTTCTTTTACGACAGGCTTATATATTGTTTAACCATTTTATAATTCGTTCTTTTACAAGAAAAATCCCATTTTCAAACATAAACAAAGGGGGTTTAACTTCACTTGCGTTGGTTAAATCACTAATTTCATCAGCTATTTTCGTTTTGTTTGCACCACCTGAATATGTAATAAACGGAATTATTGTTTTATTTTCAAAGTTATTGTTTTTTAAAAACGCTTTTGTCGGTAATGACACAGAAAAATTCCAAATTGGAGAGCCGACAAAAATGACATCATAATTTGAAATATCAATATTCTCTATTTTGGGTATATAATTCTCTTTTATTTGTTCCCTAACGAGTTTAGACATTGTGAAAATATTATTCGGATATTTTTCTGTTAATTCAATTTCTTTTATATCCCCTCCTACAATAGCGTTAATATTTTCTCCGACATTTTTAGTATTGCCGTTATTTGAATAATAAACCGTTAATATTCTTTTCTCTGCCAGAATTTCAGGTTGATTATATTTAATGTTTTTTAATTCATTAATTTTGTATATTGCAGTTATCAGCAATGTTATAAATATTCCGATTAATAAAAACTTCATACGCATTATCCTTTAATTTGCTTGATGACTTTTTGGATGTATTAAAATGACACAGAACAACTATGTATAACTTGAAGTTATTATAACACAGAGCCATCAGTATGCAATTTTTTGCAGTTTAACCTGAATGTGTTGTTTCTATAATACTAAGTAAAAAAGAGGGGGTTTAACCCGTCTAAAACTTATATATATTTGTCGAGCTAAAACACTTTATTAATTAGCAATAGCCGGATTACTTCAGGTTTTCGCCCTCGCAATGACAAAAAACACTTCGACCAAATGTCCTGTTAAAAGGTAAACGGCAATTCCGAGTTTTGTCTGCAAGCCTAATGACTTTTGACAAAACTCTTCAGCCTCAGCTCACTCGCGCCGAACTCCTGACGAAGCTCCGCTTCGTGGAGTTCTCGTGGGGTTTATTTGGGACATTTGAATTGTATTTAATTAGCCTGTGTTATCGAACACATTTAGGTTATAGCGGTTTTATACGAATTGACTCAAATGTAATGGAAGGTGACTTTTTGTCCACTTTATGTCACGCAAAAGTCCGGTATAAAACCGAGCAAATCGCTAAAATCTAAACACACTCTATATCATGGCGATGATACATTCTGGACAAAAAAGCCCCATTTGAAATTGCAGTTTTTCAGGTCGGAAATAAGTCGGAAGTGTTTATTACATTTGAATAGCAGTAAAATCAGTACCCAAAACACATTACAAAACAATTGAAAATTACTCTAAAATATATAAATTTCAGTCAAGTTTTAAAGGATATTATTTATTTTTTCAATATAGTACTCTTTTATTATTTCAAACATTTGTGACTTGTGTTGATTATAGTCATCTAACTTACACCTTAAAACTTCTCTGCTTTGTTCATCTGATGTTAGTTGTATAATCATTTCATTACCAATATATTTAATTAAGTATTTGACTCGAATTTCTTTGTTGTCAAATTGATTTTTTACTCCAATAGTATTTTGTATTTGCAATAATTGAAAATCTTGATTATAGCCTGTTTGTATCCAAGCCAATACCGAACTTTTTTCTTTAAAACTATCAATGAAAAACATTATATATTGTGAGATTTCTTCATGAATTGTTTTAAATTCTGCTATAATTTTGGAACTTTTTAAATATCGATTTTGGTTCAGCTTTATTTCTATCTGTTCAAGGGAGGTATTTACATTATCTTGGTTATTTAGAATATTTTCTACATCTAATTTTAATGAATCAATTGTTTGGTATCGCTCATTAATATTAATTTGAAAAGCTTGATCAAAAATTTTGTATATTTTATCTAGTTGGTTGTTTTTAAACATTTTAGCAAAATAATCTTTTGTATCTTTTCGCTGATGAGGCATTTCATCTTTTTCATTTTGTAAATTTACTGGATATTTTTTAGTCAGCATGAAAAATAATATTCCACATAATTGTGTAATGTCACTTCGTTTGTCAGTTTTATTTCCATTTTGAAGTTCTGGTAAATAAAGAAATCTATTACCTAAATGTTCACTTGTTGGTGTAATATTTTGCTCATCTTGATTAAACGATAAACCAAAATCAATTAGTATTAAATTATTTATATCATTATTAAAACACATAATATTATCTGGCTTAATGTCTCTGTGTATAATGTTTTCTTCATGACAGTATGCAATAGTATCAAGTAATTTTACAAATGAATTAATTATCTGATCTAAAGACAAATCTTCACTTAATTTAATAAATTCATCTAAATTCTTACCTTCAATGTATGGCGTTACAAAAAATAATTTGCAATCTAAATCTTCATATTTTTCAACATTTGTATCAATAACAGAAATTATATTTGGATGCTTTAATGATTTTAAACAAGATACTTCTCTATACATCCTTGCACGACGCACTAAATTGCCTTGTTGCTTTAATTTTTTGTATACATATTTTTGACTCTTATCAATATCTTTAATATTATTTATTTCTGAGGGTACAACTATCGATAATTTCCCTTGACCTGTATTGTCGGATAAAGAATTTAGTTCTTTCCATTTAGGATCTATTTTCATTATAGAGTCTCCATAAGTGTTATTTTTCGAGCAATCAATTTTTTGTATACCAAGCACCACGGGTTTTGCCGTGTTTTATCAGGTAATTATTTTCAACCAAGCTTGATAAATGCTTTTTGATTGTATTTATATTTGTTCCTGTCAATTCAGATAATTCAGAAATTGTTGCTCTGTCTTTTGTTTCAAAAACCTCCATAATTTTTGCTGATATCTCCGGCAAATCTAAATTTGTCTTAACCGAAGTATTTGCGTGTTCAATCTTATACTCAAGTCTGATTTTTTGTTTTTGCAAAGTTTTCAGGAAAAACATCAGCCAAGGCTCATAATCAGGATCTTTTAAACCATTCAAAGTTGTTTGTGTTTGTCTTAAGGCTCTGTAGTATCCTTCTTTATTATCTTCGATTATAGATTCCGTTGAACTATATGGGACATAAGCATAACCGGATTTTAGTAGTAAAAGATTTGTTAATGCTCTTGATAATCTGCCGTTTCCATCCTGAAACGGGTGAATTGCAAGAAAATTAACAACAAAAATTCCGATAACAATCAATGGATGATAAAATCTATCCGACAAATTCTTGTTAGTCCACTCAACAAGCTCCTGCATTTTTAATGGTGTTTCAAACGGAGTCGCTGTTTCAAAAACA
>CADCOS010000167.1 GCA_902803165.1 uncultured bacterium
ACGACTCAAAAGACACATAACACAACCTTTCATACAACCTACACACTAACCTTCTACACACATGAGGAATTATTACAAAAAGATTCCGATCCCCTTCTTAAATCAAGACGGGGTTTTTCTTTTATGAAGGGTTAAAAATTATTCGTACAGACTAATACTTTATTCTATACGTGCCTACATATATTTATTATTGATATTATCTTGTTGTATAATAAAATGGATTTGAATACTTTGATAATAAGGGGTTTTTGATGAAAATAGGCAATAAAAATATTTTGATTCAAATTTTAGCATTAGCCGGTTTGATAATTTCAGTTAAGCTTTGTTTTATATATTATGCCGCTAATTATGATGAATTTGCACTTTCAAGTTTTTGTTCCATAAACGATTTTATTGATTGCGACGGAGTCGCTAAAACGACATATTCACAATTTTTAGGAATCCCTTTATCTTATTGGGGAGTGTTATTGTATTTAACAATTTTATTTTTAACCTTTGCAGATAAATTAAAGAATTTGAAGTTTTTAAAATTCTTAGAAGTTTTTAAAAACCCTGAATCATATATTACCGCAATAGGCACTACAGCATTTTTATGTTCTATGCTTCTTGCAGGAATCAGTATTTGGACGATTAAAAAACTTTGTATACTATGTTTCGTAACTTACTTTCTGGATTTACTTATAGCCCTTATATCCGCAAAAGGACAATTTAAAAATATTATAGCCTCTTTCAAAACGACATTTGTTGATTTTATTGACGGAATAAAAAAATATACAAAAACATTCATTATTCTTGTTCTTGTTACAGGAAGTTTTTTAGCATACTCTGGTATTACTTTGAACTTTGTACCGCACGTAAAACAAATAAAATCTATTAATAAATTCAGAAAAATAAAATTTAACCCGTATAGAGTTAAAGGAAATGAACTCGGAAACCCTAATGCCAACGTAATTATTGAATTGTATTCGGATTACGTTTGTCCGCTTTGTTATATTAATAATATTATGATTCATAAAGCTGTAAAAGAATATAAAAATATAAAAGTAATACATCACAATTATCCTTTTGACAAGGAATGCAACAAATACATCTTAACAAATATGCACCCAATGGCATGCTTTATGTCAAAAGCTGCAATAGCAGCAGGTAATCAAGGCAATTATTGGGAAATGAGTTCTCTTTTATATGAAAATCAGCCTAAGAAAATTGAAAATGTGCTCAAACTTGCGGAACAATTAGGCTTTAACAAAGACCAATTCCTAAAGGATTTTGAGTCTAAAGAGACCGAACAGAAAATTTTAAAAGAAATTGATAACGGTGATAAGCTTGATATTGATGCTACTCCGACAATGTACATTAACGGAGAAAAAGTTGTCGGTGTAAAACCATATTTTAAATTACAGGAAATACTTGAACGAAATGGAGCAAAAAAACAATAAAATATTACTACATGCCTGCTGCGGAATTTGTTCCGGTTATCCGATTACTATGCTTAAAGAACTCGGATATGATGTAGTAGTATACTTTTGCAATCCGAATTTGGATACGGAAGAAGAATTTCAAAAACGTCTTGATGCTCAAAAAAAAGTCTGCAACCATTTTGGAGTTGAGTTAATTACCGAAAAATACAACCATGAAGAATATTTAGCTTTTGTTAAAGGGCTTGAAAACGAACCCGAACGGGGGAAAAGATGCGAAAAATGTATCAAGCTTCGATTAAAGCATGCTTCCTTAAAAGCAAAAGAAATAGGAGCAGAAAAATTCACAACTTCTTTAGTTATAAGCCCTCACAAGAATTATGAAATGATTAGCGGCATGGGAGAAAAAATTGCTGAGGAGGAAGGGCTTATGTACTTGTCTATAGATTTTAAGAAGAAGGACGGATTCCTCAAAACCAACACTATATCTAAAGAATTGGCACTTTACAGACAAAAGTATTGCGGATGCGAATTTGCCAAAAAAGAATAATAAAGCCCGTCTTCAATCGTAACAATTTGTAAATTTTTTAAAAAACACTTGCAAATATACACGAAATATGTATAATAGGAGCATAGGGGCGGTGAATCCCTTTAGAGATAGGGCGAAAGACATAAATACAGATATATTTCTGCAAATGTAAAAGTTTTGTTTTTACCGAGATTTATCTAACCTAAAGTGTAGAACTAATCCATAGGAGATTTATCATGAACAAAGAAGAATTGGTAAAAGAAATTTCTAAGAAAACCAAATTATCTCAAAAAACATCTTCTGATGTTTTATCAGCTACTTTAGAAATTATCCAAAAAACTGTTGCTAAAGGCAAAAAAGTTACTTTGGTTGGTTTCGGTACTTGGGAAGCTCGTAAGAGAGCTGC
>CADCOS010000168.1 GCA_902803165.1 uncultured bacterium
CATCCACTCAAACGCAAAGCTTGAAGCAAGCAACCTACAGAGTGTGGGCGGTGGCTTGTACATCGACTCCAACGCAAAGCTCGAAGCAAGCAACCTGCAGAGTGTGGGCGGTTACTTGTCCATCCACTCAAACGCAAAGCTCGAAGCACCGAACGTAAAATTTAATATTGAAGGCACAAGAAAACTTGCACTTGAATTTAATTTTAATTGCTTCTTAAATATGGGATTTCTTTTTGCGGATAGGATTTTGGCGAAAATACTCAATAAGAAAACAAACAAGACTAATACAGTTTATAAAGTGCAGATTTGCGGTCAAACAAAAGTTAGTTATTGTGTGGAATACACAAATCCGGATGGAAGTAAAACTTTTGCACATGGTGAAACAATAAAACAAGCAAAAGACAGTTTAATTTATAAAATATCAAACCGTGATACCTCAATGTACAAAGATTATACTCTTGATACGGTTGTAACCTTTGAAGAAGCTATAAAAATGTATCGAGTCATAACAGGTGCTTGTGAAGCAGGAACAAGAAATTTTGTTGAACACCTTACAAAGAAAAAGAAAAAATACACAATTCAAGAAATTGTAACGGCTACAGAAGGACAGTATGGAAGTGATACTTTTAGGGAGTTTTTTGAATGTCAGAAATAAATTACGAACTATTACAAGAAATGATAAATTGCGTTAAACGTGAGGTTGCCATGCGTTACAGAGTTTACCCGAAATGGGTAAGAGAGGGCAAAATGACCGAACAAACAGCGGAAAAAGAAAAAGCTTTGATGTACGGGGTACAAAAAGCACTCCAAAAGATTTATGACGGTACGGCACCAAAGCCGGTACAACAGCAATTTATTAATACACAAGATTATATAAAAAAAGATTGGCACGGTTAAATTAAGGACTATAACAATGGAAACAAAACAGAGGACAAAAAAAGAGCTTACACCAAAAGAATTGGAATTGGTAAAAAAAATAGCCGGGGGATTTAATGACTTTGAGATAAGCGAAAAACTTAATATCAAAGTGCAAACGATTAGGGGAATGGTTAATAAAATCTTAGAAAAAACAGATACAATGAACCGCCCTCAATTGGTTTATTGGGCTTGCACTAACGGCATATTGAATAATTAAAAAGGGAGTACAGGGCTTTATGTTATGGAAAATAATAAAACAGGAGCGATTAAACAGGCATAAAAACCTTGTTGCAAAGCTTGATTTTTACCGTAAGCGGAAATTTGAAATTTTAAACGAATTCGGATTAAAAGCTTATGACTACTCCAAAATAAATGTTACATCCGGTAACGGCAGAAAAACAACAGACCAAGAAAGAGCGGTTATTGCGGTTGAAAAAATCAACAAGGAAATAAAAGAGCTTGAATCCGTTGTACTTCCTGAACAAAAGGAAATTGAAACGCAAATAAACCGCCTTTATGATTATTCATCGGATTGGCGGCATCCTGATATTTTAAAGCGGTTATATGTAGACGGTGAAAGCATGAAAGATGTTATTTTGGCATATTACGGCGAGGACAATAAAAACAACCGAAGCAGTGTTGAAGGTTTGAGAAATACTGCAATAAAGCTTTTGGAAAAAGTCAGTTCTAAGCCGTTTATCGAAATTGAACAGCGTGTTATAGAGGATTGGGAATAATGAAAAGTTCAACTCGTATACCTATTGATAGGTGGACGTTTCAAACTTTATGCTGCTACAAGTATAAAACAAATTGTGAAATATGCCCCGAATCAATTGTTTGCGGGAAATATTCTCCGACGATAAATGAATACAATCTCAAGCCTGTAAAATACGCGATGTTAAAAACATTGGAAAAACTCGGAAAACCGAAAGGATGTGAAGGTGAATAAAAAATATAACATAATATATGCGGATCCGCCTTGGAGATACAACGACAGAAAATGTAATGGAGCTTGTGAACATCATTACAATACTATGAAAATTGAGGATATTTGCAATTTACCAATAAAAGATATAGCAGCGGATGATTGTGTTTTATTTTTATGGACTACATACCCTATGTTACAAGAAGCTATGCAACTTATAACTGCTTGGGGTTTTAAGTATAAAACAATAGCTTTTCAATGGATCAAATTAAATAAGAGTTGTAATAATCCTTTATTTATTGCAAAAAATAACATTTTTTTCGGTTTAGGTCGTTGGACAAGAGGCAACACAGAACCTTGCTTGATTGCGGTTAAGGGCAAACCTAAAAGAATTAATAACAGCATCTCCCAAATAATACTTGAACCAATAGGCAGACATTCTAAGAAGCCTGACATTGTAAGAGATAAAATCGTAGAGCTTGTAGGAGATTTACCGAGAGTTGAACTTTTTGCAAGAAATACAACAGAAGGTTGGGATGTATGGGGTAATGAAGTTGAAAAGGATATTGAACTATGACACGAGAGATGAATAACCCTGATTGGCATCGGGAATGGTACGCACAAAATACAGTTGAAAAGTTGGCAAGTATGATGTGCAGATGTGATTATAACAGCTATAAAAAAGAACGCAAACTAGATGATTGGATAAAGCCGTTTATGGATTCGGTAAATGAGAGGTTTAAGAAATGTTAAGGGTGTTTGATATGTTCAGCGGTTTTGGCGGTTTTCATCAAGCCTGCGAAAAAGTCGGGATGGAAATTATTGCTTACTGTGAAATTAATAAATGGGCTAAAAAGTTTTATAACCAAGCTTTTAATACGGAAGGGGTGAAGTGTTTTGACGATGCAACTAAAATTAATACAAGAGAGCTCCCTAACTTTGACTTACTCTGTGCGGGATTTCCTTGTCAAGCTTTCAGTATTGCAGGAAAAAGACAAGGATTTAATGACACAAGAGGCAGTTTGTTTTTTGAAGTCGCAAGGATTCTCAAAGACAAACGACCAAGATATTTTGTACTCGAAAACGTTAAAGGCTTACTTAATCATGAAGGTGGAAAAACTTTCGTCACCATTATTAAAACACTCTCCGACCTTGGGTATAATGTTGAATGGGCATTACTTAATTCTAAATACTTTGGAGTACCACAAAACAGAGAACGAGTGTTCATTATCGGATATCTTGGAAAAAGAAGTCCGGGAAAAATATTTCCTATCAGAGAAATTACAAAATCAAATAACCTCGAAAATAAAAAAGAAACTATAATTTATTGGAAAAACTCAAAAGAAAAATGGGTTGAAGAACAAAAAAATTATGTTGTAACAATAAAAACACAAAGTGATTTATGCCGTCAACCGTTAATTAAAATTGAAAATAAAATAAGAAAGTTAACACCTTTAGAATGTTTTAGATTACAAGGTTTTTCTGATGAGGTTTTTAATAAAGGTTCCCAAGGTATAAGTGATGCGCAGCTTTATAAAGGTGCAGGCAATTCCGTAACGGTAAATGTAGTTTATGAAATAGTAAAAAAAGTTGAGGTTAATAAATGTGGCGAATAAACACTTTTGAAGGTGAAAAGATATTTTACGAAGCGGAATTGATTGAGAAAATCAAACAAATTGCATTAACAAATTGCTTAACTTGCGGAGAATGTAAACACGGTTTTAAGTTTGAACAATGCGGATATAACGATATTTTAGAATTGATACAGGAGAATGAAAAGTGAAAACAGAAGAAGAAATCAGAAAACGAATAAATGAAATAATGGAACAATTAAGATTTAATTATATAAATCATAATTTAGGAGTATTCCTTGAAAATAAATTAATACACGAACATAATGCTCTTGAATGGGTATTGGAGGACTAAATGACTGAAGTAGAAAAATTATATAGTTTAGCAGGGGTAGAGGATGAATTATTTTATGACCAACAAACAAAGACTTGGTCAAGAGGGTATTTTTTTGAACCTGAAAAACAGATAGAGTTGATTAAGTGGTTAGCAATAAAAGGCGATTTTGATAGTAGCATTGATATTGCTAAAAACACCTATGATTATTGGACTATATATTTTCAGGGTGCAAGGTGGACTGCTGAGGGATTTGAAGAAAGTTTAGCAGGACTTATTAATAACCTTTGGCAATCCCTAACAGAAGAAGAACATAAGCAAGTGAAAGGAATTTTGGAATAATGGTACACGAAATTATACATATAATTTGTGGCAATTGTGGACAAGATTTAACAGAAAAGAATATGGCTACTTGGGAATACAAACCTGCTGATATTGATGAGGAAACTGGCGAAGTTTACGATACCGCAGATGTTTATATACGCTGTAAAAATTGTACAACTATACACTTTTTGGATGACCATATAGAATCGGAGGTAAGGGAATGACAAAGCCCAAGCAAAATATAAAAAACGAAATGATAATACAACGAGATAAGCAAATATCAAAGTTAGAACAAATGCTACGAGATATAGCAATAAACCTTTATTCAGTAAATGAATGTAAGGGAGAAATGAAAGTTGTAAAAGCCTGTGGACAAATCGAAAATATGATTTTTAATTATTTTCATCCAAACGTAAAATTTAAGGAGGTAAGGGAATGAAAAAAATATTAGATGCTTGTTGCGGTTCTAAAATATTTTGGTTCGATAAGAAAAATCAAAGCACAATCTATATGGATAATAGAGAATTAACAGATGTATTATGCGACGGCCGTACTTTATCAATAAAACCTGATATTGTGGCCGACTTTAAAAAAATGCCATTTGACGATAATTCTTTTTATTTGGTAGTTTTTGATCCTCCTCATTTACGTTGGTCCGGCCAAAATTCTTGGTTAAGGAAAAAATATGGACAACTTCCTGAAAATTGGCAAGAGGAATTAAAGCAGGGATTTAATGAATGTATGCGAGTTTTAAAACCAAATGGCACTTTAATTTTTAAATGGAATGAAGCACAGGTGACCTTATCAGAAGTCTTAAAATGTTTTTCTATACAGCCTTTATTTGGCAGTAGAAAAGATAGAACATACTGGATAGTATTTATGAAAGAGGAGATGAATAAATGACAGATTTAATAAGTTTTGAACCTTATGAAGTAATTTTTAAAACACTAGGTAAGTTGATTTTAGTAAGTATATCTACGGCAGTAACTTTTGTAATTGCAATATTGGTTCTTCCTGTAGTATGGTTTAAACCGATAGTTAAATATCTCTTAAATCCGCTTAGCGATGTATTAGAAAAAGTTATAGATATGTGAGGATAAATAAATGACAGAAGAAATAATAATTGACGGTGGTCGCATGGCGGGCATAACTACATTAAAGAACGAGATTAAACGCTTAGAGCAAGAGAACAAAGAACTAAGACAAGTCAGAAAAGATTTTCCAGACATACAAATGCCTTATGTGATTATGTATAGGCAAGTTAAAGAAGAATGTCATAAATTAGAGCAAGAAAACAAAGAGCTGAAGGAAGAAAATAGATATTATAAAGCAGAGTTAAAACTTAGTTGTAATGAACTTGATAAATCTAATAACTGGCAAATAGCTGAAAGACGAGAGAAAAATAAATACCGCTCTGCATTGGAAGAAATATTGGAAAGTGCAAAATTTGCACAATGCTTACCTTGTGGCAGCGGGAATTTAGAGGACTGCTTAAATTGCGATGATGAAACAACAAACAACGGGCAATTTTGCATGGAAAAAAGAATCCACGAAATAAAAACAAAATGCGTGGAGGTGTTAGGTGAATAAGTATATTAAGCTATTGAATCAGATGCGGCAAACGGGTAATATGTCATATTATGATATGGGTTTGGAAATTGGAATTTCTGACCGCACAATCAGACATATTTTGCAGGGTGATATTAAAAAATGGAACGATTTAACTATATACAAATTAGAAAAGTTTTTCTCCCCCAAACAGAGTATCTAAAAAGACGGATAAAATGAGTTTTTATAAATTATCCCGAATCAATTTTATTTTATCCCCCTTCTTCCATAAGATTTATTATGATTATATATCGACCTTCACCATACATTTGGAGTAGACAAGTTTTTCATCAACAAACGAGGGAGATTTGATTGTGATTAGTTATTTTGCCGGCTGATTTATTTCAGCCGGCATTTTTTTTGTGTCTGTTTCAGGGGAGGTGTTATTTACGATTAATAACATCAGTAACACTGTTATTAACACCGTTATAATAACGGTTAATACAGTTAGTAACTTTTTATTATTGGTTTTTAACTTTTCATTATCGGTTTTTAACTCGTTAATTTCTTTTAAATATAAGCTTTCCCGCCCTGCTTTATCCTCTAATAAAAGCTGCTTGCTTTTATACTCCATTAACTCGTTTGTAACTGTTTCGATACGGTTAAGATATTGTTCATTTAAGGTTATTAACTTGTCAAACATATCGTTGTTATTTTTGCTGTTATAATTAAATTCTGAGCTATTTACACCGTTACTTACTTGTGAATTACTGTTATTGTTTGTAACATTCTCGTAATATTCACGTTCATTTACTGTATTTTTACCGTAAAGATTTTTATACCATGCTATTTGTTCATCGGATGTAATAATAAAAGTGATTTCACGTCCTTTTACTTTTTCTTTTACTGTAGTTAACTGTTCATTAACCGGTAAATTTTCGTAATTATCTATCTTTTGATAAATTGTTTTTGCTGTTGTGCCGACAAGCTCCGCAAAATCCGCAACAGAGAATTTCTTTTCCATATACACATACTCCACGTTTACTGTAAATTACACTTCATTACCGCTCAAAAACGGTTTTTTACATCTCTTGACAAAAATTATGGCATGGTTTTATACTCATGTCAAATAAAAAATAAGCAATAAAAAAGCCTTGCTCGGAAGCAAAGCAAAATATCTTTTAAGCAAATATATTTTAGCACCTTCCGAGTAAAAAGGTCAAGCTTGGCTGTGAAAATTTTTTGGAGGGAGTATGCAAACATTAAAAAAAGAAGTCGAAATTGAGAGTATATCGCAGTTTCAAATTACATCAGATTTATTAAGAAATCTTTACAAATTTGATTTAACCCCTGTTACAAAACTTGTTTTGTTAGAATTGACGACACATTTGAACGAAAGTGAAAGCGGTTCTGTTGTATTTCCTTCTGTCGGTTATATTGCGGAAGTATTGGGAATCGGTTTGACTGCTGCTAAAAAAGCAATAAGTGATTTAATTAAAGAAGGAATTATAATTAAAACTAAGCGAAATAATGTTAAAGGAAATTACAATAAATATTTGTTCACGTCAAAAATAAGAGGTCTAAAAAATGGGGATGTGAATATTTTATCGCAGCAGGGTATAAAAATGCGAAATTCGACCTCTGAGCGGTCGCAAAATGAACTTTTTAAACAGTCAGAAAACGACCTTTTCTTATATGAACAAATAAAAGTAACAAATAAACAACAAAGGGGTAAATTTTTATCAGAAAATATTCCGGCAAAATATTCCGTTAAAAATATGGGGGGTAATGTATATTCTGAGGATGATACAATTCTCCGGGATTATGCTTTAAAACACGGTGCGAAAAATATTCAAGCCTACATCAACACCCTAAAGCAAACCAAAAGTGCTGAAAATATCATAAAAGAATATCGCAAAAAACAAAACAGGTCAGTTTATTCTTTCACACAAACTGATTTACTCAGAGAAAAACGAGAAATTGACAAACAAGAAGGCGAACAGGCTGAAAACTGCGCTGCATGGGTTGAATTAGGGAAAAAATTCGGTATCAAACAGATACCGTAAAATATGGGCGGTATTGCACGGTATTGTTAGGGTTTACACCGTTTCCGAAATGGGATAGTATTATAATGTGATTCAATCGTTAAGGGTTCCGGTTGAGTTGTACATGCAAACTCCAAAAGCTTATCCTTAGAACCCTTTTTTAATTTTTTTGAGGGGTTATGGTTACCGAAAAACAACTTGCTAACTTAAAACCGCCGTTTAACTCGACAACAGCCCGAGAAGCAGGAGCAAAAGGCGGGAAAAAGAAAAAAGAAAATGAATTAAAACGGTTAGCACATAAAGAAGCAAAAGAAAAAATTATTAAAGAAGCTTACGGACAAATTCTCGAAAGACTCGAAAATGGCAAATTTAACAATCAAGAGTTGATTTCGGTGTTTAAATCCGCTGTTGATATTTCCGGAGACAAAACCGAAAAACAAGAGTTTGAACTTCCTGAAAGCTTGAATATTAGCGTAATTACAAAGTAGGTGATTAGGTGATCAGGTGAATAGGTGACCATGTGATTAAACAGATAAGAAAAAGTCACCGGTCATATAATCACGGAAAAGGTGGAAATGGATTATTTATATTTTGGCATCACTTTTTTGTGGTGCTGTTTTTGTGTTTGTTTAACATTTCTGTTTTGTGCAAGGGTTTTGTTTATCCAAAAAGTGGAAAAACTGGATCCTGTAAATGTAGTCAAAACTCCTAAAAAAGTTACCGCACTTAAAACAATTAAACGTGAAGAGATGTTAGAAAGGTTATTGGAAAACGGATAATGATTACCGAGATAGATTTGAACGGCGATATTATAAAATTCAATCCCGCTCAAACCGAAATGGTTAATCAGATTCTGAATGACGATTTAACGCTCAAAGATAATGACATCAAGCAATATGTTTTTATGGGCGGTTTCCGCTCCGGCAAGTCATTCTTATTTCAGTTTATTACTTTTTTATTATGTCTTAAATATCCCGGTCTCCAAGTCATTTATGTTCGTAAAACTTATGACCAATTAAAAGACTCTGTTATAAAACAGTTCCGGCAAGATTTTGAAAAGTACGGGCAATTTAGTTACACCGATACATCAAAAGAAGGTTCAAGAATTGCACGATTTAAAAACGGTTCAAGTATTGTTTTTCGTGCTTTTGATTCCGATACCAATATATTATCAGCTGAATATGATCTTGCTTGTGTATGTCAGATAGAAGACATTCAAGAGGAATTATACAAACAGTTATTCGGACGTTTATCCGGTTCAACTATGCCTAAGGCTTTTATGATGGTTGAAGGCAATCCTAAAGGGAATTGGGTTAAGCGAACTTTCTACGATTTAAAAGAAGAAGAAAAAAAGCAGAAAAAAATATATTTTTTAAATTCACCTACTACGGCAAACCTTGAAAACTTACCTAAAGATTATCTCGAAACATTAAAAAGTCAGTATTCGGAGCGTGATTTTAAACGGTGGGCTATGGGTGATTGGCAAAATTTATACGGGTTGGTTTTTTCTGAATTCAGCGAATCCGAAAACATTATACCGCCTATAAAGTTTTCTGATATAGGACAGGGTGAAAAAATACTGATAGGCGGTGACTACGGCTGGAGAAATCCTTCGGCTTTTTTATGGGGAGTTAAAACCTATGATGACGACATTATTATATTTGATGAGTTCTACAAGCCCGAATGTCTCCCCGAAGAACTCGCAAGAGAAAACCTCCGTCACGGTACTTTTACTACTGTTATGGATTTTGCAATTAAAAGACCTGACCGAGACGGCAAATCATTGTGGGATACCCTCGTAAAATTAGGTTTACGGCTCATGGAGTCTAACAAAGACGAAATGAATAATATCGTCACTGTTAACTCTTTGTTTAAGCAAAAACGGCTTTTAATCTGTTCAAATTGTGTAAATCTTATTTGGGAAATAAAAAACTACAAATTTAAAGAAGCCCGCATGGGTTCGGAAAGAAATCTTGATGAAACGCCAATTGACAAAGACAACCACGCGATTGATGCTCTCTTGTATCTCACGCAAGCTATACTTAACAGACGGTCTGTTTCGGAATGGGATAAAAAAGAGCGTAAAAGTCTCGCTGCAAAAACCGTTAAAAGGCAAAGTATCGGAGTAATTAATTATGGTTGATTTTTTTGACGAATACCGCAAACGTTGGGTTTATAAATGTACTGTTTGCAATGAAGAAATTACAACTTTCAGAGATTGCGGTAAAACAACAAATTGCCGCTGCGGTTCTGCCGCTCAATTAACGGGCGTTATTGAACCTAAGCATATTGAATGCACGGGCGATTGCAACATTAACGTACATACTTTTAAGCCGTATTTTGATGTAACACTCGGAAAAGTTGTTGAATCAAAACACGAAATTACCGAGTTTTGCAAGCGTAATGACATGATTTATGCAGGGGATAAAGAATTAACACAGCAATGCGCACAAAATAAGCGCGAAAACGAGTTAAGGCAAGACAAAGCTTTCACTGAAAAGTTAACAAGGGATTTGATGAGGTTATAAATTAAAAAATGAAATTACCTATTTTGGAACATTTAGAAGAGCTTAAAAACAAAGCCGTTGACGAAAACAAAAAACGTCATAATGATTTTAAAAAATACCGTGAATATTATGAGGGAACCTACAAAGACGGTAACCAATTGAACATTATTAAAGGGATTATTGATACCAAAACATCTTTAATTCTTGATTTTGATGCGGTTTCTAATGTTGTAGCAAAGTCTAAATGTTTTGCAAACTTAGACCAAATTCAATTGATGAATTCAATCGCCGATATATTAAACGATTGTAATACTCATATCCTGAAAGAAAACGACATTGACGGGATTAAACGCGCTGTTGTCCATAATAAAAATGTTTGCGGTTTGGGTATCGCCGAGACTTCTTGGAGACAAACAGACAATGAAGAATTAGGGGATGTTCAAATTATTTCTGTGGATCCGTTAAATTATTTTCCGGATACAACAGCTAAAAAAGTACAAGATTGCAACTATATATTTAAAAAAGAAGTTGTTTCAAGTATTACGCTTAAAAAAGATTATCCGCAATTTGCGGACAAAATAGAAAAAGCAAAAGTTACAGCTGACAACGAAAAAGACAAAAAAGATAAAACGCCGAATTATGGAGCTGTTAATACTGTTGCTACCGATATTAATACAACACAAATTTACGCTGACGGCAAAGCCCCTCAAGACGGCACAATATCTCAAAGTAAAAATATCGTTGTTTGGAATGCCTATTTAAAAGACGATTCCACTTTTATTGATACAAAAGATACAGAAAAACAGCAATTAATGCTTCAATATCCTAACGGTCGTTTTATTCGTTTTGTCGAAGGTGCTGAGGATTATATTTTAGAAGACAAGCCGATTGATTTGCCTTCCGGCTATCCTTTTGATGTTATCGAAGGTGAATCGGATGTTAAATATTTAATCGAAACACAAAACAGAATTGACAAAGCATACAGAAAAATTCGTTTGTTGGTAGGCGGTTATATTTCATTCCTTGCGCATACTCCGGATGCCGATATTACAGACCAAGAGATTATAGACCAATTAACGATTGAAGTCGACCAATTAGGACAAATGGAGGTTATTACAAATAATACTCTTGACCGTCTTAACGCAATGATTGAATATATAAAAGTCTTAAAAGAACAGGCCTACGAAATCGCAAGGGTTAACCCTTCTTTGATTTCAGGTCAAAAACAAGATGGTGTTGATTCAGGCCGCATGGTTTCCATGCTTAACGAGTCACCTATGACCGCAATAAACGAAATCCAAAAACTTGTTAAGCGGTTTATAATTACACAAGGCGAAAAAAATATTACGCTCATTCAGCTTTATTACAATGTTCCTAGAATAATTAAGCTTGCGGGCGGTGATTTTGCGTACTTACAACCGCAAATTAACAGAGTTGATGAAAGCGGACAGCCAATTCTTGATGAAAACGGGCAACCGCAAGTTGAAGTTAATCCGTTAATCCAAATTTACCGCGAAAACAGCGAGAAAGAATTACAGGCCGTTCAAACTATTCAAGCTGATTTTACCTTAGGCGAGTATGAAGTCGACGTGATTGCAGGCGCTCAAATGCCTAGAAGCAGAGCGGAAAAAGCACAGATTTACATGCAGCTTGCAGAAATGGGAAAAATACCTAATACAAAAACGGGTACAGAATTGTTATTATCTGCGCTTGATATTCCGGACAAAACAGGAATTCTCGAAGCAATTGACGATCAACAAGCACAAATTGAACAGTCACAACCGCCAATCAATATGGATGTTGAACTTGCCGCCAAGTTGTTTAAAGATATGCCGCTTGAATGTCAGTTACAATATTTGGCACAATTTGGTTTTCAAGTACCCGATGTTCAAAATGCTGTTGCTGTTGAGCAGGAACAGAATGCAAAAGTAACGGACAAAAATAGTGTATCTGTTGAGGATATTAACAGTTTGAACGAAGGTATGCAATAGTTATAACAAATGAAATGCCCAAAGGTACTCGCCCACTATAAGGCCTATTGTATGTAACACAACTACAATACCAATAAGAGTAAATATTCTTTTTTTGCCAACTTTCTTTCTCATACACTTATTATACTATAAAATTTAAGAATTTCAATGTCATGGATATAAGACAATTATTAAATTATAACACTATACATCATCCTTTTCTTGAATGGGGAAAAATTAATACAGAATTGGATTCTGTATATCCTTCTTTTGGAATTAGAGATAATGATTATGGCTTTAAAATAAAAAATTCCGCGCGTCATTATGCGGGTGGAGCAATGGGCGCAAAATATTATGGAGAAACCAAAACAAGGGAATTAGGTCAGCGAAAAGAGAACTGGGACAAAATTATACATAAAAATATGCCTGATTTAGAAAATGATACCAAGTTAGATTTTAAAAATAACGAACGAGGCATTGAATATATAAAACAAAATCCAAAAGCAACTAGGCAAGATATTATAAAACAAGCTATACAAGCAGCTATAGATAATTATATAGAGGATTATCCTTGAAACTAATCAACCCGAACTTGCGACGTGCAAGAGGGAGTTAATATAAGGAGAAAATATGAAAACATTAATCACGAAGTCGGACGGCACACCGACTAAATCTAAGGTGCATGCATTACAATTTTTAGAAAAAAACGGAATTCCGAAAGAACTGCTTATTGAAGAAAATGGGCAGTTTTTTTATGCGGTAGCGGGTGCGTTGACGGAGTCAAAAGCACAGTCTGACGAGGGGGTAAATGAGGGGATAACCTTAAAAACTCTCCAGAATGACAATGAGATTCTGAAACAAGTTCAGAATGACAATGAAAATGTTGATATTCCAATAGCGGATGAAAAACCTATTGCGGTTGATGTCACTGATTCGATATTTAAGCCTGTTGTTTGGGATACTCCGATTTACGACAAAAACAACAATAAAACCAAGCTTGTTGTTATCGGTACTGACGTTGTGGCGACAATTAACGGCAAGCACCCCGCAGGACAAAACAGAAGCGTTTCAGCCTTTGAACTCAATATAGGTAATGAAAATTTTATTATGTCGCTTGATTTGATTTCCCGATTATTCAAAGTAATGGAGGGTTAATCAATGGCTGATGAATTAGAACAAAATTTGAATAATGCCGCAGAAGGTCAAGAGATTACTCAACCTCAGGAACCGGCAGAAAATACAGAAAATACAGAAAGCAAACCTCAAACAATCCAAAGCCTTTTAGACCAAAAGGGGAATCAAGAGGAAATCCAAGAACTTTGGAAACAATCAAATAATTTCAAACAAGGTTTATGGAAAACTCCCGATGATATCTTTAAATCGGTACAATTCTATGAAAAAAAATTCCAACCACTTGAAATGACCATGAAAAATATGGGGTTTGAAGAGCCTTCTCAATTGGAGCAAGCGTTTAAATCTTATCAGGAAAATTTACCCGTTTATCAGGAAAATCAAAATTTAATTGATACCCTTAACGCACTCCTGCAAAACGAGACTTACGGCTCAAAATTGCGCAACGTATTCGATGAAATAAGACGCGCGCAAGAAACCGAAAAGTTTGGAATAGCCTTTGACGATTTACCGCCTGTTATTAAAGAGCGTGTAACCAAGGGCGAACAAGCTTTTCAAGAATTGGAAGAAATGAAAAAAGAGCAAGCTTACAATTCAGCTCTTAGCACTATTCAAGACCAAATGGCACAAATAGAGCAAATAGTAGCTGATACAGGCTTAGAGTTCGACAAGCAAGCATTTCTTGAATATTGCAGAGATAATAATATAGCTCCAAGCAATATGAAAGGTGAATTTTTGAACTCAAATTATACTCAAATGCTCGAAAAAGCCAAGCAAAGCGCCAGTTTAGCTACTACAGCACAAAACAGGCAAAACAAAACAAAGGCTTTAAATTCTTCCACAAAAACAGTCGCTCAAGCTCCGGCTCCGAAAATTAAAGACGAGTACGACTTGAAAAAGACATTATTATCACTCGATTAAAAATGAAAGGAATTTGAATTATGCCTACAGCAACTTACAATTTAGACGAGATTTTTGCTGTCACCACAAAATATATTGATGACCAAATCTCTGAAATTTTTATGAATACTACTCCTCTTTATAACGAAATTATGAAGAAAAAAGAGTATGTAGACGGCGGTAACAGATTAACTGTTGCTCTCGATTTCAACCCGAACCAAGCTATCGGATTTATTACGGGTACTGCTGCGGATACTTTGAATGTAACTCCGCAGCAAAACTTGATTCCTGCTGAGTTACCTTGGAAATATATGTATTCTAACTTCTCTGTTACTTTGCAAGATTTGAATACAACCGCAGACTCAAAACATGCAATTGTTTCTTTGGTTACTCAAAAAGCAAAAAATACTCTTGCATCAGTAAGACAAAAACTTGCTAAATCTTTCTATGAATCAGCAGCAAGCGATGCTAATGCATTTAACGGTATGGCTGATATTTTTGCGCCTTCCGGTACAGCTTATGCAGGGTTATTAGATACTGATTTAGGATTGGATGAAACAGGCGATAAAAAATGGTTACCTGCATTTGATACAACTTCCACAGTTGTTGATTACAAAACAATCGAACCAATGTTAACCAAGTTAAAAACAAAAGCAAGCATTAACGGAAACGCTTCAAAATTAGGTTATATGGTTTCTAAAGCTGCGGTTCTTTCAGCATTTAAACAAAATCAGCAATTACAACAAAGATTTTTACCGGCTAAAGACCTTATGGCAGGTTTTGACGGTGTAAATGTTGACGGTGTTATTTGGTATGCTGATGAATTTGCACCGGGCTCAGGAACAGCTTACAATTTATACTTAATTAACGCTGATTCTATTAAGTTCTTCTACAAATACGGCTTTGAAGGTAAGGATTCTCCGCAGGATGTATCAGGACTTAGAATACCTAATCAACCTATTATGTGTCATCAGAAGTTCTACACAGGTAATTTATTCTGTGTTGACAGACGTGTTAACGGTATGTTTAGCGCTCTCGATCCTGCTGCGGTTCGTTCATAGTTATATGGGGAAAGGGGTACAAATCGTACCCCTTTTTTACAAAGGAATTAAACAAAATGAATACTTTAAAATTAGATATAAAAGAATTGGAAATTGACGAACAGTTAAACGAAATATCCGAAAGAGATTACGACAGATATTTTGATTACAACGAAATATTTAAAACTCAAGTAATTCTTCCTATCGATTCACAGTACAGAACAATTAATTACAGCGAAGTAACTTCGCCTTTTGCTATTGTGGTTATTTCTGACAAGCTTATTAATGCCAAAATTAACGGTTTTGAAATAACCAATACAAAAATGGTGCTTTTGAACACTTATATCTCAAGTGTTGAAATTGCAAACGTTGATTTAGTCGATGCAACCGTTTCCGTTTATATTTGGGGAAAACAGGGTTAAGGGGGTTTTACAAATGTCTTATACCGTACAAAATGTTATTGACAGAATAAGATTCAACACAGCTACCGAAAACGATTTAATCGGGAAATCAGCTAATGAATTATTCTCCAATAAAAATATTGTCGCCCAATTGAAATTTGCACTTGATGATTATGCAAAAACTACAAAAGCGCTTCAAGCGATTTATTCGCTCCCTGTTGACTCTGATGTTGCAGTTATTAAAGAACCGGAAGGAATCCTAAGAAGTGAAGGAATACGTTTCTTTGTTTGGTTTATTAACGGTTACGCTTACCCGATTAATGAGCAAAACTTAAACAATACTTACGGCAATTTTCCCTCACCGATACAAGGGCTCCCAAAATGGTTTAATTATTGGAATGATACAATAACATTTTATCCGCAAAACGGTAACGGCTATAATTGCACAACTTTAACTTTTGATTTGGGTTTGACCGATACGGTTATTCAAGTTGATAATACAACCGGTTTTCCTGCCAAAAACGGCAGAATTACAATAGGTAATGAGAAAATCGGATATGAGTTTAAAGACGGAACTCATTTCTTTAATTGTACGCGAGGTTTGGAAAATACAGAAATTGCTACTCATGATTACGCGGATTGCGTAAAAGAAAATAATGTATGGGTTTATTATCATACACTCCATTTCGATATTCCGGTTAATCCTGACGATACAATAAAAAAAGAAGTTTTAGATAAAAATATGCTTGTGGTTGATGAGCATATCGAGATTATTTGCGATTACGCAAGTTACAAGCTTTTATCTAAAGTTGATGCGGAAAGAGCTTCTTATTATAAAGTCAATTTTTCCGACTGGTTACAGCAAGCTAAGCGGGATATTGTCAAAGGTCGTTCAAGAGTACAAAAAACAGGTTGGATTCGTCAACCTTTCGAGTTTGAAAAAGAATCCGCTTATTGGGGTATGTAATGACAGATTCAATGCAGCAATTCGAATTTCAAGGTATGCGGGTTGATTTAGGCAACAAGCTCCTCGATACAAAATATTTTTTTGATGTCGTTAACTTCAATGAAAATGACAGAATCGGAGCAAACAAAACACTTGCACCGGCTCCGATTAATCAAATACAATTTGTCGAAGGAAAACCGATTGACGGCATTTACGGGTTTTCTTATCTCGACAAAGACAACAAATTACAAAAAGAGCGTATAATCGTTTCCGGCGGTTCTATCTTTTCTCAAATCGGATTTAACACTAAAAAGATTTATGAAGGTTTAGAAACGGGGCTTTGTGATTTTGCGTATCTTAACGACAAACTCTTTATAACCAACGGGAAAAATTATCCTTTAGTCTATAACGGGAAAAATATTTGGGAAATGGGAGCCTGTGAAGCACTTCCGACAGATACCAACGGCGGTTTAATCGGTACTTACTATTATGAAATTACCTATATTACCGCAGGCGGTGAAGAAAGAATCGGCACGCGTTCAAACTCCGTAACATTAAACGGCAAGTGTGCATTATTAAACATTCCGCAAGGGTTTGACGGGGTTACAGCTCGTAAAATTTACCGCACGGACGGCAACGGCAAAAATTTAAAACTTGTTGACACAATTAACGACAATGAAACGCTTACATATACCGATTCAAAACCTGATACAGAATTAACAAACGCAATTATTCCAATAAACAATGAATGCCCGAAACCTTATTTTTTGGAAACGGCAAATTTTAGGCTTATTGGGTGCGTTTCTGACAAATACCCGACACAAGCATGGGTTAGTGATACAAATATTGAAGTCTTTGACGGTGCAAATTTTACAGACGTTTCAAACCGTACAAAAGACAATTCAAAATTAACGGGGATGAAAAGAGACTATGACAAAATTATTGTTACTTCTCAAAAACAAGTTTATATCTTGGATGTTTCAGAAGATGACAAAACGACAGTAACCGAAACAAGAGCAAATGTCGGATGTTTAAACGGGTATTCCATGGCGCGTATTCCTTCCGATAAAGGTTTTGACGGCGGGATTTTATTCCTTGCATCCGACAAAACAATAAGACTCTTCAACGGTAATTTTGCGCAGCCTATCGCTACTTCTTTAGATAATTTACGTACCGATAACTTCGGCGAAGCTATAAGGCCGCTTTTGATTTCTTCAATAAGTGACAGTACGGTCATGTATGCCGAATATTATGATTTTAAGTATCACTTGATTATGGGAAATATTATCCTTGTCTATGATATTTCCACAAACTCATGGTTTACTTACGATTTTTTAGACAGTACGTTAACGGGTGACTATGATCCGAAAAATTATGATTCGGATTATTTCTTAACCGGACTTGATACAAACGCTTATTTCAACTGTTTCGCAGTTATTGATAATGTGTTTTATATAGGTCGCAGAGATTGCTCATTTATTGAACAAATGTACTCTTCTAATACTTACAGAGGGAAAAAACTTAAAGCTAAGCTTGAGTTTCCTTATTGGGGAACATCGGAAGAGCTTAAATATTTTAAAGAAATACATATCTATTATCAAAAAAACTCTGATATTGATTTTACCGTTACGGTTAATCTTGACGGAAATTCAATTATTCAACAGCTCGGAAATACCGCCGTTAATGTTACGGACAAAACAGGCGGTGATTATGATGACAGATATTTTAGCAAATATTATTTTGAGTCAAAAAATAATACCGAAGATTACAGAGTTATTTATGTTAACAAATACGCTAATTGGCTCAAAGTGACAATTGAAAGTAACGACAAGCCTTTAAATTTTAGAGGTATGAGAATTGTTTATCAATCAGTTAGTAACAAGGAGGTAGCATAATTATGGTAGCACCGGCAGTTGTGGCAGCCGCTGTACAAGCAGCACCCGTTATAATGAAAGGCTTAGGCGGAATATTCGGAGGAAGTGATAACAATTCCGCTGCTAAAGTTTATCAAGCCTATTTGCAAAAAACCGCCCAAGATATGGAAAATAAGCTTAATGCAAGAGGGCGAGAGTTTGAAAATAAGCTTATTGATAATTATAAAACAGGGGAAAATGAATATCTAAGCGAAGCGAATACACAGCTTCCCGAATTGCAAAATCTTATTAACGATATAGCAGCTCAAAACACAGAAACGCAAAGGGGCGATTTAAGAAGAATAAACGCAGTTTTAGCGCAACAAGGTGTAAGAGGAGGTCAAGCCGCAATATTAGCAAACAGAGCAATGGGCGAAACTTCACGCGATACAATGCGAGATATTAATAAACTTGCTTATGATGAAGCTTCCAGACGTCAAAATTCAAGATTAAATTATTATACGAATAAAGCTCAAACCCCTTATAATACTTTAAATTCGGGTTACGGTTCCGTTATGAACGGAGCTTTTGGCGCATTAAACAATGCCCAAGGCGGCATGTTATCAAATGCCTACAATGCGCAATTGGGTAATTACGGCAACACTCAAAAAAGCAAAAAGAAATTCGGAATCTTTTAGGAGTACTTAAAATGGCAAAGTATAAAATACATGTTAACGGTAATAATCAAATCGCTAGTAATCAACAGCCGGTTAACGCTGTTGTTCAACAAATAGCACAAAATACAGCGGCACAACAATTACAACAACCGCAGGCGAGCGAACAGGATAATATGCGTATTACTGTTAATGATCTTATTAAAAATTCGCTTATAAATCCTGTTGAAATACCGCGTTATACTACAATTAAAGATGTTTTAAATGCACCAAAAGGCGAAAAATTGAGTTCTTTTGTTGACTTTTTAGGTACTCCCGAATCAATGCGTACAATCGGGAATTTTTTACCAAAATACGGTTACAATCCAAAAACAGGACAACTAGGTAATGTTATGGAAGAGTCAGCACGCAGACAAGAAACACAATTTGAAGCCGACAGACAAAAAGCTCTTGAACAGCTCAAACTTCAAAATGCGTTAGCGGGGAATGTTTACGATGCATATAACAAAATGGATATAGCAGACAAGCAGAATCAATTGCGCAGAGATTTGGCAAAAGAAGAGCTTGAATGGAGAAAACAAGAAAATGCGCTTGACAGAGCATTAAAAAGAGATTCTCTAAATGCTCAGATTGCACACCAAAGAGCCATGGAAAGTATCGCAAGAGATAAAATGAACGGCACGGCAACAGGCGGTGCAAGCGGTTTAAGCGAAAAACAATTACAAAAAAATATTGAGTCTTTAAACAGCTTAAATGCTGTTCAAAGTCAAATGGATAGATTTTCCAATTCTTTTGATAAAGTAAGACCGACAAAAGCCGGGGCTTTATTGGCGAACACTTACGCAAGCAAAGGATTTGGAAATGGTGCAGAGTCGAACTTTAACGCTCAAAGGACTTTGTTATTTAATAAAATAGCCCGTGAACTCGGGGGCGAAAAGGGTGTACTTTCTGACCAAGATATTAAAAGAATTGAGTCATCTTTACCGTCTTTGAGTGATTCTTTACCTCAAAAAAGAGCAAAAATGAAAGCTGTTTATGACCTTTTAGAGGATAGAAAATCTCAATACGGCGGTGGTACAGCTTCAAATAATGATCCTATGGGTTTAGGTTTATAAAAGGAATTTAAACAATGACAGATTATATCGAATTCTCGGCAAAAATTAAAGAAAAATATCCGCAATACAAAGATATTGACGATTTAACGCTTGCGCAAAAAGTTATTGAAAAATATCCGCAATACAAAGAACAGGTTACTTTTGACGAAGTTAAACAAGAACCAAAAACAGAAAAAAAAGGGCTTGACTTAACACCTTCGGGGTTGGTTGATAAAGCGGTCAATACTTTTAATGCCGCTATTGAAACACCTGTAAGAATGATTAAAGATAATCAAACCGCGGCCGATGCCTTTAAAAGCGGATACGAAAATTCTGCCGATATAAGAGAGCAAATAAAAGCTTTAAATCCTGCATTATCAGGTTTTCAAGATTTTGCAACAGATATAGCGGGGTATTCTGCTTTGCCTGTTTTGCGTGGCGGCGGTATTGTTAATGCTGCCGGTAATGCTGCTATACAAGGCGGTATTCCGGGAGTTATTGAAGGACTTAAAAGGGGAGAAAATCCTTTAGCGAGTGGCAGCGCAGGCGCAGGAATTGCGGGGATTTTACAAAGTTTGCCTTATGTCGGGAAAGCTTTGAGCAAACCGGCGCAATATGTCGGTAAAAAAGTTGTGGAAGGTTTGACAGATTTAAAACCTGAAACGCTACAACAAGTTATAAAACCGAATTCACAAGCCTTAGAATTGACGGAAGACACCGCTCAAAATTTATTAATGGACACTACCGAACGATTGCAAAACGATTATCAAGCCTTAATAGACAGAGCCGGAGAGGATATACAAAAAGCCGCTTTAACTCTTCCGGAAGAAAGAGGAGTTTTTACTTCTTCTTTAAAAGATTCTTTGAATGATATTTTCAACGGTTCACAAGTTAGTAAAAATTCCGCTTTAAACCCTGCCCTGAACGGGGATAAAAATATTTACAACAAAGTTATGGGGTGGATAGATTCAGCCGAAAATAATGTTAAACTCACAGCACCCGAAATGTACGATTTAATGACTAATATTAAAAGGAATATTCCGATTGATTGGGAAAGTTCAGGGGCTAAAGCAAGCAACGCTTTAAAACAAATGATTTATGGCGATTTTGCAAGAAGATTAGGCAATTTGTCACCTGAATTAAGAGCGGCGAATAAAGCTTATTCTGATTTGGCGCAGTTTGAAAACAACGAAGGTATAAGAAATATTTTAATGCCAAAACGGAAAGGCGATATTGACAGCGCATCAAAAACTCTAAGAAATTATAACTCAACCGTTACAAAAGGAAACACAAACCGTAATATACAAGACTTAGAAAAAATATTAGTCGGAAATGGTAAAAAACCGTTTATAAACGATATTGACGATGTAAATGCAGCTATGGATTTATTAACGCAGCCTAAAACCGGTCGTAATTTCTTAGGCGCTCAAACTCTCGCAAAAGGTCTTGTTATGCCTGCTTTAAAAGCTGTAAGAGCTGCTAATCGTGCTGATTTACCCGCGAAAGTTCAAACCTTAAAAGATATTCTTACGCCAATTTCAAATATTATGCCTTCTTTAGGTGCTAAAGGGGCGGCTAACATGCTTTATGGCGGTGTTACTTATGATGATTACCAATAACAAGAAAGGAATAAAATTATGGCAGTACCTATTATTACCGACCTCAAAATGTGGGTTGGTACTTTGTTTACTAAAGATGATTGGGATTTTAATTTCTCAAAAATTGTCGGGTGGCTCTCTGACGGTTCAAGCGATTTGGTCGTTAACTCAATTAAAGCAACTAACGGCATTGACCTTGACGGTGCGCAAATTACAAATTTAGGGCCTGCAACGACAGGAAGCCAAGCTATAACCCTAGACCAAGCGGAAACCCTATTAAATCGTACAGGTTTTTACAATCCGTTTACTGTTGCATCCGGTAAAGTTGATTCAACCGGAAATGCTGCTTATTTACAAAAAGATTCCGACACACAAGTTACGGTTTTGGCGGGTAATGTAAATCCCGATTTAGTTTGTGTATCATCAGACGGCACAATCGAAAGTGTTACTTCAAATACAGTTCTAACTGTTCCGACTTCTGACGGTACATATCATATAATTAAAGAAAAAGGCGAAAGTATAACCATAACAGCAGGGGCATCGGGTAAAGTTACCGTTGACAGAGCTTTCCCTTCTTCACCAAACATCGGGGATTATTTTTTGGATAACTCCGTTTTGCCGTTCAAAGGCTACAAATATACAACTAACGGTTGGGAAGAAACAGCGTTTTGTTGGATTGGTGATGTAACAGTTGCGAGCGGTCTTTCAACCGTTACACAGTTTGATTACAACGACAACAAATATGACGTTAACCGAAATAATCAAGCTGTTATTGTTGAGTCATTTGTAAGCGGACGTAGCGGTTATAACTTGTATTCTAATAAATATATTGAACAATGGGGCTTTGATGGTGGCGGTACAGCGGCACATTGGGTTGCTTTTTTAAAACCTTTTAAAGATGCGAATTATTCATTGACACTTGGCGATTATGTGACCGCACCCGGTGGGGTTGGTAATGAATTTTATTTTGTTACTGGTTCTATTGTAAATACAGGTTTTACGGCGCAATATGGCGGCGGTACCTCCGGCGCTTGGTGGAAAGCTTGCGGATATGTTGCATAAGGAGGAAATATGGAAATAAAAGCAGAATTATTAAAACCTTATTCAGAAAATCAAAGGTTAAATTTTATTGTTAATTATAATCATAATTTAGGCTATGAGATAAGGGAAACAGAAACAAAGCTTGAAGCTTGGGGATATACAGGAGAAGAAAAAGAAGCGCAAGAAAAAAAGAGAGTTAACAATCTTACAATGACACCTCTCGATTTTATAAAAGTGCTTGAATCTTTGGGATTATCACTTGAAGAAATTAACAATTTTTTGGATTCCCATTTAGAAATAAAAACACAATTACAATATTGCAATTTGGTATATTGCGGTGTTGTTAAAAATTTTACACCTATAACAATCGGAGAGTTGACAATAACTCCCGAAATGATAGAACATGCGTTTAAATCTAAGGAGGGTTAATTATGCCTTGCGGTGGTAAAAAGAAAAAGAAAAAATAGTTAAAATTTTTGAGGAGGGTTTAAAACGCCCTCCTTTTTAAAAGGAGTTTTTAAAATGGTTTGTAATTGCCAAAATGCACAGAATAACAACGTAATAGAATTTATAAAAGGTACAACCATGATTTGTACTTTTAATTTCGATGAGGATATAAGCTCATACACAAGCGCTGAATTCGTTATAAGAAAAGACTACAATACACAGCCTGTTATTGATGTAGAGATCACAGAAATTCAAGAAAAATCTTTGACCGTTGAATTGAGCCCGGAAGAAACTAATTTATTTACCGAGTTTCAGAACGGGCAAAACAGCGCTAAATATATTTGGGGCTTGGATTTGATAGACAGCGTTAATAATTTGAGAATAAATGTTTTTCCGCAAACCGGAAATTCTGCACCTCTATGTATAGTTTATAAACACGTTTAAGGATTCTTTAAAAAATGCAAAATAATATTGTTATAAATGCAAATATCGAACAGAATAAAAATATTTCTGCATCAATAGAAAATAACCAAAATTTAACAGCTTCCGGCACCCAAAGAGGGCCGCAAGGTGTTCCGGGGGAAGCTGCAACTATAGGAATCGGAACAGTTCAAACAGGCGAAGCGGGTACTGATGTTATTATAACAAATAGCGGTACAGAAAATGCAGCTGTTTTTAACTTTACTATTCCTAGAGGGGATAAGGGCGAACAGGGTATACAAGGCGAACAAGGTGAAACCGGTAACGGTATTATAAATACAGAACTTATAAGCTCCGTTGGTTTGGTAGATACTTATGGTATAAATTATACTAACGGTAATCAAGACACATTTACTGTTACAAATGGCAGAGACGGTACCGGTGCGGTTACAGATGTTAGAGTAAACAATCAATCTGTATTAGTGGGTAATGTCGCTAATCTCACAGTAGATAACGCATTAAATAAAAATTCTTCTAATCCGGTAGAAAATAGTGTAGTAGCGCAAGCAATTGAAGATATTACATTAGCCAAAAATCCTAACTTAAATATTATAGGTAGCAATTTAATTATAGATAGCGGTAATGTTTCCGGGTTTTCTAGCTCAGATTATATGCAATTCCCTTTTATATTTAATTTCAATAACTACCATTGGACTTTAGAAAAGGGATTTACTACCAAAACTGACATTACTACTCAGCAAAATATTCTTGATAGTAAATTCGGTATTGCATTAGCGATTATAGGCGGCCAATTTGTTTTAGCCATAAGTTCTAATGGTACAAGTTGGGATATAGGAAATGTTACCGGAACTTATTCCGTTCAACCAAATACATCATACTCTGTTAAACTCTCTTGGGACGGGGCAAGCTATATGCTCAGTTATTCATTAGATGAAACTAATTATACTACCGATATAACAATTGCCTCTACATTAGTTCATAATGCTACTCAAGAATATGTTGGCGGAGAAGCGGATATATGGAGTGGAAGCTACTTCCCGTTTGGCGGTACGATTAATTTAAATAATTGGAAACTAACTGTAAATGGTCTAGACGTTTGGCTTGGTATGGATGACGTTGGGTTGGGTTCAAGGGCAAATATAGACCTTTCTAATTTGACTGAGACTGGTCAGCATATGGTAGATACAGTAAAAGACCAGAATGACGGAAGCAGAATAAAAACTTGGACAGGTACAAAAACACAGTACGATGCTATAGTAACAAAAGATACAAATACCATTTATAATATAACGGATGACACTACGTCTTTAGATGTAGCAAATTTAAGCCTATCAAATATAAATAATACAGGTTATATTAAAATGGCAGGGGCAGGAATGCCGAGTGATAAATATATTGACTTAACATTAGGCGCAAGCGGTACGCAATATACAGCTCCTGCTAATGGATGGGTATGGAACACTTGTTCAAGCAGTAATAATAATGGTGTTACCGCTTTAATTAATATGACAAAAGGTTATTCGGTAAGTATCAGAGGTTCTGCTGGAGCTGCTTTAGCTAAGTTATTGCCAGTTGCAAAAGGAGATATTTTTGAATTCTTTTATGACGGCGCCGCAACAAATTACGGTTTTAGATTCTACTATGCACAAGGTTCAGAAAGTGAGGCATCATAATGTCAGTATATTTAGGTAACAATTTATTAGCAGGGGCTATAGATGCAGCCAATCAGGACGGGAGTAATATTACTAACAGTTTTAGTACGAGTCTTGTAAATAATATGTCAGATACCGCCAACATTTATATGTCAGGAATATCAATGCCGTCTGACACCGCTGTTACTTTGTCAGTAGGTGCGGCAGGTACCGTTTATACTGCTCCTGCTAACGGTTGGGTTGGTTTTTCGTGTACTGTATCAAATAGCGGGTTTATTGGTTTATATTCCCAAAATTTAGGTATTTCAAGCCAACATGCAGGT
This sequence comes from uncultured bacterium, assembly GCA_902803165.1. GTDB lineage: Bacteria > Cyanobacteriota > Vampirovibrionia > Gastranaerophilales > Gastranaerophilaceae > CAG-196. The sequence continues at coordinate 25,684 of CADCOS010000168.1, forward strand.
GGTAATGATGTGTATATGCCTGTAAAAAAAAATAAAAATGTTTCAATCAGTTACGGCGGAAATGTCTCCGGTTTTTCATTGAGATTTATATATGCACAAGGTTCAGAAAGCGAAGCATCTTAAAAAGTGAATAGGTGGTTTCGTGATTATGTGATTTCGCTTCGCTCCGTGATTAGGTGACTGGGAACTGCTTCTTATCCACTTAATCACTTGGTCCCATGGTCACCCAATCACACGCGGTTCACCCTCACCCTAACCCTCTCTCATCATTTAGGGAGAGGGAACAAGTTGTTAATCACCTGATCACATGGTCACATGGTCACTTGATCACCAATAAAAGAATAAAGGAGAAAAAATGTTTTTAGGATATCAAAATAACAAAATAAAATTTTACGTAGAGCAGCCGTTGGAGAGCGGTTTATACAATGTCGAACGTTGGGAAGAAACTCAAGATGAGTATATTCTTGACGGGGATGAGTATGTTATCAAAGATGAGAATTGGGAACAAAAACAAATTCAAAAAGAACGAGAGAGGATTTCACAGTTAGCTCTTACAAAACGGGAGGTTTTTCTTGCTCTTTACAACGATAAAGGGATTACTCCCGAGCAAATAAAAGCTCAAATTACAGATCCGGAAGTTTTGATAGAATTCGAGTATGCAAATGAATATTTCAGAGGCAATCCTTTAATTGATGCTATTGGTCAAACTTTGGGATATTCTTCTGAGGAGCTTGACTATCTTTTTGAGCATAAAACATTAAGAAAGGTGCAGGATAATGGAAGTTTGGTACAATAACAAAAATCTTAAAATAATTTTTGCGAGTGAACCCAGAATAGGTGTTAGGTATATTTTACCTTCTCTTACGTCTTCTGAAAAGAAAAGTATAAAAAAATATCCGTTTATTAATAAAACTGATTTGTCGGTTGAAGTTAGTGATTTAAGAAATAACAAAATTTACGGTTTTAAAATACCAAAAGGATATTGTTTTGACGGGGCATCAGTGCCCCGTTTTTTTTGGAGAATAATAGGTTCAAATACGGATAACAAGTTTTTAGTAGCGGCGATGATACATGATTATATGTGTGAAAATCATTCGTGTATCAATAATGACAGAATTTTATCAACGGAAATTTTTAATGCGCTTTTAGAGGTTTCCGAAGTTAGCGCTTTTAAAAGGTATTTAATGAAGACATCCGTAAATCTTTTTCAAAAGTTTTTTTGTTCATGGAAGTAGCGTTATGCGCCAAAATATATATTTTGGCGCATATGACTTTTTCCCTCGTCATTTGAGGGAGATGAGTTTAATTTAATTTCTTTTTCCGCTTTATTCTTTTTCTTTATTTGCGAGGTAAAGAAAAAGAATAAAGCGGAGCAAACAAGAAAAAGAAAGC
>CADCOS010000169.1 GCA_902803165.1 uncultured bacterium
GCAACAAAAAAAGCGGACGACGAGACTCGAACTCGCGACAGTCTGCTTGGAAGGCAGATACTCTACCAACTGAGCTACGTCCGCTTAATACTTTTTTGTTATTTAATTTTCAAGCTCAGTCGGTAGAGTATATTCGGTATACGCTAACTCTTTACCGTTGAGCTGCCGCTTCTGTAACCAACTACCCGCTCGGGCAACTGAGCTATGTCCGCTTAATACTTTTTTGTTATTTAATTTTCAAGCTCAGTCGGTAGAATATATTCGGTATACGCTAACTCTTTCCCGTTGAGCCGCCGCTTCTGTAACCAACTACCCGCTCGGGCAACTGAGCTACGTCCGCTTACAATAAAATACTAATATAAACATTTTTCAAATTCAAGCCTTACTAATTATAAGGGCTGAGGCGGATTCTTCCGTCTCAGCCCCTCGCAATTCAGCCTGAAATGGGCTTTATTTTATTTGTAAATTACATTAGTAAAATCTTTTTTATGTTCCATTACTTTTTCAAATAATTCTTTATTCTCACCTTGCAGCTTTATAAATTTGTCACTGCTTGCCGGATATACAGTGCCGTCTATCTTTATACCGGTTACTGCATTATTTTCAATTATAAATGTTCCGCCTACTGTATCTGAATAATATTCACCTTTTGCAACCTTCAAATTATCCAATTCATTCTTCGCAAACGCTTCCAGTTTTTCTTTTGCCTTGCCATGTTTTTCAGCATAAGCTACCACTGCGTCCGAACCTGCATTAAACCTGTCCGTAACCGCACATTTGAGCTTAGCCGTCGACTCTTTGTCTGCCCTTGTAAACAATCTTGAAACACCATTTTCACGATGTGCAAACTCTAAGTTTAACAATTCATCCCAATTATTACCTTTTTCATATTCTGCCACTTTGTTTTTAAGTTCATTACTCAAATTCTTTCGGTTTTCAGCTGTGATTTTGTTAAATTCACCGTCTTTTATAAATCCTACTATTTTGCCTTTTTTAACTACATATCTATAGCCACTATCTTCAAACTCATAAGCACGTGCTTTAATTCCGTTTGCTATCAAATCACCCGACAATCCAGGCGCTTCTGCAGAAGAGCCTATTTTCCCTAGCTCATCAGCTGCATTTTTACCACGCATTCGATTTAAACGATTAGGTAATGTACAAACTGTATTTTCACCTTCTTTTCTTATAGTAAATTCTGTCGGATTGCCTTTTTGTACAGCGAAGCCTAATTTTCCTTTACACCAGCGCCACATCTGTTTATAACCGTCAGCGACCTTTGCTAACCCTTTTCCATTGCCTTTTGAAGCAGCAGCTATTACTGATGCTGCACCTGCAACAAACAAGCCGCCCGTAATTATTGCACTCGCAGGACTTTTTGATTTTGTTTCTGCTGAAACATCGGAAACCTGCACTGACGTTGGAACAGTTGTTGTGTCTTGGACTTGTGCAGTATCAACAGCACCTCTGAATGCAGTCGAATCAACGACAGGATTATAGTTATAAGCTTTCCAAAAACAACTGTCATTCATTACCGTATCATTCATCATTGGTAAAGACATGGGATTTAACCCGCTTACGCCGCCAATAGCATCAACGCTCATAGTATACCTGCTTTCTAAAATTAACCTAAATTAAAACTAACCTTATATACATGAAGTATTTCTACTCAAAATAATTGCTTAAAAAATCTTCTCCTATTTACAAAACTTTACAAATTCACCAAACTGCAACAAAAAAAATTTTTACGTGTTTTTTCTTAAAAGAAAAGGATTCTAAAGACTTTATGTTTGTGAAAAGTATCGGGAAAAAGTTAATGCCTACTGTTTTTGCTTTATCCGCAATAACAGGAATAGCTAATGCAACAAATACAAAAAACGATGAAAAACTTGAAGCTAAAATTGTAACTGTTAATACTCCTGCAAAAACTACACCTTTATCCTTTGGGAATATCATTATGTACACGGCTATAGGAGCTTTTGGCGGCGCAGCACTTGCTACGGCATTTAATACTATAAAAAACAGGAGAAACATATCTCCGCAAGATAAATATTTTGACAAAAATTTTGCAAAAGAATCAGAAAAAGTTTCTAATTATATGTATGAGTTGATATCCGAAGCAATGGAAGATCGACCATATTACGTTAATATGAATGAATTTTTGCGTAATACAGGAAAATTTTGCAAAAAATATCCTTCCCGATTGGAACCGTTATTTATGGCAATTAAAACTTTTTATGATGAGAGACTTGATGATGCACAAGCTGAACTGCTTGCAGGATATTTAGTACTGAGGGCAACATGCACGGCGGAAGAATGGAAAACAGCAAATTTATTTCCGTTCTTAGACAAATATGATAATGACTACAACGGTATGGTAGAAGAATTATTATTAAGAGTTAATGCTGTTGAAGTTCATGAAAGAGAATCAGAAGACGCTGATGCTGAAACAAATGCTGTTAATCATAATTCCGAAACTAAGCAAAATACAAAAGAAGAAAACGTACAAAAAACTTTTCACAGTAATGTTACATTTAAAGATGTCGGCGGTCAAAATGATGCAATCAGAGCATTAAAAAGGAGCATTCTATATCCTATAAAATATCCTAAAGCTTTTGAAAATAATTCAATGAAACATGGTTTTGTACTATATGGAGCACCGGGGACAGGAAAAACATTGATTGCCGAAGCTTTAGCAAACGAATCAATGGCACATTTTATAAAGCTTAACGGAAATGAATTATCAAGCAAATGGGTTGGAGAATCAGAAGAAAATTGGAGAAAAATTTTTGATGAAGCAAGAAAATACCAACCAAGCATAATTTTTATAGATGAATTTGATGCTGTAGCTTCTAAGCGTGGACAAGGAGATACTCACGGTGATAAAGTGCTTAACCAAATATTGGGACTACTTAGCGACATTGAAAAAAACAAAGACAGAGTTTATTTTATTGCCACAACTAACAGGCTTGATAAAATTGATGAAGCTCTTATACGTTCAGGACGGTTCGGAACAAAAATCGAATTAAAAACACCGCAAAATTCAGAAGAAGTTAAACAAATTTTGACAATCCACCTGAAAAAATATAAGACTGATGACAAATTGGATATTGATTCTCTATCAAAAAAATTGTTTGATATTAAGGCTAACGGCGCCGATATTGCATATATTGTTAATGAATCCTATGAAAATGCAATGAACCGAAATAAAATCTATGAAAAGATGGATGATAATACTTTTGTCGATGATGATATAAATAGTATGAGAATTAATAATTCAGACATAGAAAACGCAATATCTAATTTCAAAAACAATACAAAAGACTCTCGCCCTATAGGATTTAATCTCAATAAATAAAACACAAAAAGGAGGGGAATAAAAAGTAAGTTTTTACCTCACCCCAACCCTCTCCTAACAGGAGAGGGAGCATGTTGTAATTGAGTCTTGGCGAAATATACAACAACGGATAAAGTGTTATTTTAACCACAAAAAGGGCTTGTAGTTATTTCTACAAGCCAAAGTGTGAAAAGTCTTTTTGGGTCATTTTTTCTGTTTGATAAGACCTTTTGAAAACACAAAAAAGGCTTGTAGTTGTTTCTACAAGCCAAAGTGTGAAAAGTCTTTTTTGGTCATTTTTTCTGTTTGATAAGACCTTTTGAAAACAC
>CADCOS010000170.1 GCA_902803165.1 uncultured bacterium
CCTTCACTCGGATGTTGTGTCAAGCACAACCCTCTCGGAAAACCTGACATTTAGTCAGCTTTTCCTGCGGCAGAGTGAGTTGCGGCACCATTTTTAAAAGACACTGATTGTTGGTGTCTTTTTTTATGCTTTATGTTTTAAAAATTCGCCTTCACTCGGATGTTGTTACCTTTTAACAGGACATTTGGTCTGAAGAAAACAAGTGTGCTGTCATGCTGAACTTGTTTCAGCATCTTACAAGTGTGGCGTGTTTGCTACATTCCAGCAAGACCCTGAAATAAATTCAGGGTGACATTAAGGTCGGAAATGGGTTGAGTAAAAATGTCCGGAATGTCCGATTTTTGTAACATAAATGTCAGTCAAAAAACTTTTAAAAATATCAGTATTCGGCTCAAATGCCTGTATAATCTCAATCACAGAAAAGGATAAAAATAAGTAATTTGAATAGTTGGTGCGTATAAACGCATCCTACCAGCTATATATTTTATAACCGATTTTCTTTGCTTTGTTCACAAGATTATAAAATATTTCAGCATACTTAGTTGCTCGTTTTTCCGGAGTTAATAGTTTAAGCCTTGTAAAAGCAGCAGTATCTTTATATAATTCATTCCCCATACTATCGACAAGCTTAAACGTATCATTTGAATTAAATCTTTCGTTTATGTGCATAAAATCTAAATTTGGGTAATTAGCAGTTTTATCCTCAAAAAGTTTTTTAATAAGTTTCGTTTCGGCTGAATTACTTGAAACATATAACTTTGCACCAAAAGTTTTATTATGATTGTTGTTTTGAATTTTATGTACCTGCATTTTATATCCCTATAAATTTTGATACGTTTTATTATATAACAAACCGCGTAAAAATAAAACTTGTTATTTAATTCCAAAATTCTCAAATTTTCTGTTCTTTCTTCTCAAACCGACTGTTGTTTTACAAGGGTCTTGCCGGAATGTAGTAAACATGTCAAGTTGGTAAGATTCCGAAACAAGTTCGGAATGACAAAACTAGGTCGGAAGTTGGTTGAGTTTATAGGTCGGGCTTTAGCCCGACAAATATTTATAAGGACGGGTTAAAACCCGTCCTATATGCTGCTAGATTTCTCTGTCTGCTAACGCATTTAACAGTTCCAAAAAGAAATTTACCCCTTCTCGAACTTTGCCGTCAATGACATCAATAATATGCGCCATATTATTGTCATCAAATCCTTTTTTATTTGAGTACGTTTTTGATTCTATAACTTTGCCTTTACGAAGAACGTCATATTGAAAACCGATTGTTTTATTTTTGTTTTGCTTCAAAATACATCTTAGAGTAGTGTTTTCCTTGCCGGGAACATAAAATTTTTTTACATTAATTTGCGCATTGAAATTCATTGAGTTTGAAAAATCTATATTCATAATCTATTCTTTCCTTCCAATTTATCAATAGCCAATTAAATCTACATTATTAAGTTCAACAATATCAAAAACGTCTTCAAGCTTTTCTGCCGAAACATTTCCTTCTGTTTCAGTCGGAATATAAATTTCAGGAGTTTTAAGCTGTTTGGAATAATCAACAAATATAGGCGATTTCACTGAATCTGTCAGCCCGCAAATAATAGAAACATCCCCTTTTTGATTATTATTTGCTAAATAGCCTTCAACTCTGTTGGCTATATCATTTACGCATTTTGTACTAACAGAATCTCTTGAACGTCCGCCCATAATCATGCAAGTAATATTTTCTTTTATACCTTTACTAAAATTCTCTAAATCTTCACATATATTATCAATTACTTTTTTAGCTCCCATTTGATAATCATATTCAATACGTCTTATTTGACCGTCATTACCGTTATGTACAAGCACAAATATATCACCGTCATTGATTTCACACTTTTTTGCAACACCGTGTTTCAAACGGGTATTATACGCAAGCATAGCCTTATCGTGTGAAATCGTCTGTAATCGCTCTGCATAACGTTCTGGTGACGTTATTAAAACTGTTCTGCTTTTAAAATTTATATTATCCATTTTTTCCCTTTCAGAATCCATTAGGTTAAAACCGCATAAAAATATTTTTTGCTAGCGGTAAATTAATTTTTTCTTTCAAAATTTAACAACAAATACCGCCGTCCACTCTTCCCAAATACGACTGTTCTTTTAAAATAGAACCTTCTGTTACGGTTGGTTGGGGTAAAACTCAACAATAAATATGATTTTAAATTTCTTTATTACAACAAAATTTGAGTTCCGAGCATAAGTCTGTGAGAATCTTTAGCAGCATCGTTTTGACAGAAAACATAGTTAAAAATAAGCCTCAACCCTTGCCCTTTTATAAAATAATTAAGCCCTAAAGTTGTTTCCCGTCTGTTATTATTTTTGATTTTATGATTAGGATTAAATTGGTCATATCTTATAATCGCTTGTAATTTAGGGGTAATACGATATCCGAGCGTTGTATAAAAACCGCTTGAATGAATATCAGGAGACTGCATTACTAAACCGTTCGAGCCGTCAGCGTTTGCATACTCAAAAGAAGCGCTGAATTTTTTATACTTATATTCGGCATAAGCTCCGAATACATTGTAATCACCATGTCTGTGCCCGCTTTGTAATCCGCCCCCTATTCTCATTTCACCATATCTGCCGTCCGTTTTACCAAGAGGTTTCACGTTAACCCAGCCGTCAAACTCGATTCCCGGAAAAAATTGCTTGAAGTATGTATCAGAACTGTATAAACCGAAATCATATTCTAAAAGACTGTAGTCACCAATTACTCGAGCGCCTAATTTTCTAACGGAACTATAATTTCTTGATATTTGAGAACGTGCAAATAACGGAAGCAAAAATGCGCTGCTTTTACCTTCCATTCCGACTCCCGGTCTTTGATTACCTATCTGAATTCTATGATGCGGAATCTTATTTGTTCCGAAATAAACATCTCCCGGTAAATACCTTACCATATTTTTTCCTTTTAGCGGTGAAAAGTTAAACATGATACGAAAATCAGCAGCATCATTTTTTAAATCACCGTCAAAACCTGTACATAAGGCGTTAAATTCATAATGATTTCTGACAGAGCCGTCATCCTGAAAACGCATTGACCAATCACCGTTATACCCGCCCCACCAATGAATCTTTTCAAGAGGCGAGTTTTCCGAAAATTTCTTAGTCAAAATATCCTGAAGCATGTGATGTCTAACATCAATTTGCTCTACTTCCGAATAATAAATATCGCTCAATTTTTCTCTTAAAGTTTTGTTATCGCTCGTTTTGTTTGATTCTTCGGTAGCTATGCCCAACTCCTTCAAATCCTCTTGGATAAAAGATTCTGAATCCAAAACAACTTCATCCGGCGAAGTAAATTCTTCGGCGGCTAAAACCGATGTAATACTTAAAAACAGGGCAAATAATACCAAAAACTTTTTCATAACAAATAACAGAATAGCATAAAATTTAAAATAATTACAGATTTAAACGTAGGTTTAAATCTTTCATTATTTTTAATTTTTTCTTTAGTGCCTTTTTTCTTCTTTCTTTTATTTTCGAGGGGGGTAAATGAGAAAAGCCTGTAGATAAAACTACAAGCAAGAAAGTAAAGTTAAAAAAAGAAATCTTGAGCAAAGAAAGAGAAAGCACGCAATTGTTTACTACGCCCTGCGGGCGTTAATTAATGTTCGGCTTCGCCGAATCTCTTACGCTCGCTATTGTTGCTTTCA
>CADCOS010000171.1 GCA_902803165.1 uncultured bacterium
CACATGGTCACCTATTCACCTGATCACCTCATTTCCCATTAACACAAAGTTTATATATTAATAAACCTTAAAAATTCTTTTTTGCACCATGCAAACCCTTTTTTCCAAACCCCCGCAGTGCCTTTATAATAAGGTTTGTATTCATCGATTATATTGCGGGGTAAAGGTTTTCCCATAGATAAAGTTTGTGCAATAGACTCTAAATAATCATCCTGTGCATCACGGTATTCAATATCCCTGTATCGGATATCTTCGTCCGCAGCATAGTGAACAAGCGCGTGATAGGCGCATTCTATGCTTTTATCCGTGCTTTCCGGAAATAGCTTTATTGCCTCTCTTACGTTGCGCTGCTCCGTTAGAACGGAGATTATTAATCTTCCTACATATTTTCTGTCGTTAATATTATCCATGTAATTAATATTCTAATACGGATTTTTTATTTTGAAATCAAAATTTACATCTTGCGGCCCTAAATTTGCATCATATTTAAGTCTTGGACCTTCACTTAAATCAATTGTTTGAGTAGGGTGCGGAGTTTCTGTTTGAATATATTTCTTTAGTCTCCGTTGATAATTAATGGTTGATTTTTGGGGTTTGACAGAGCATGCGCAAACAAAAATTGAGCATAAAATAATACAGACCAGCAGAAAAACAATTCGTTTCATATTGAAACCTCGTTTTTTAGAATACATTCATATTATAACAATTTACGCAGCCAATCTCAATCCTTTTAAAGTAGGATAACAGTAGCTCCGAATATCATGATTAATGATGCTGTCAGTTTGATGCAAAGCCCTTTTTCTCTAAATAAGTTTACACCGAGGAATACGCTGAAAATTGTAGAAAGCTGAAATAGTGCCAATGCGTACGAAACATTCATTTTTTCAAATACATAATTGGTTGAATATTGCATTAAGGCTGCTGATATAATTAAAAGCAATTGAGTTTTTATATTAGGTTTTGAAATTTTGTAAGGATGTTTTATTGCAAACAAAGCGGAAAATAAAAGCCCTGATGCTGCCCAATAAAAAAATGCGCTCTGTATATCGGATAATAAAATTATTTTTTTTATGAACAGAGCTTCCGTTCCCGAAAAAATCAGTGCCAAAAATCTGTAGAAGCCGGCTTTGTTAAGTATTGAACATTTTCTGTTTAAAATAAATGTACCGATTATTATAAAAATAATACCTATAATTTCTTTGATTCCCGGAATCTCTTTTAGTAAAAAGATTCCAAAAACCATTGCAACAACAGGCTTAAATGAATTTATCGGTGCAAGAGAAGAAATTTCTCCCAAAGAAATAGCTTTAATTATATAGTAATTCCCCAATGCACCCAAAAAGCCCATTATAATAATATATTTTATAAGGCTTACTTCAAAATGCGGATGAGTGCAAAATAAAAATCCGAACAAAGTAAGTCCCAAATATGTATAAAAATTTACGATAGAACGTTTCTCTCCGTTATTTATCAGCAGTTTTTGAAAAACTCCCATAAATGATGAAGAAAAAATTCTTGTAATTATTCCGGAAATTAATAAAAGCATAATTTACTCGGCAAAATAAAGTTCTTGGATAATACCTATGATTTTATTAAGGAAGTTTTTATATTTAATTCTGTCTGCAGCACCTGAAAGAACAATGTCAGAGTGTGCTTTACAAGGTCTTATATAAAATTCCGCTTTTTTATTCGCATTTGCGTATATGATTTCTGCGGAATCACCCAAGCCTCTTTCTGAGGCTCTTATAAAGAATCTGTCTTTTTTTATGTTCTCAGGAATATCAACATAAATTTTAAAATCAAACGCATCTTTAACTTTTTCCGTCAATGTGAATAATCCTTCCGATATTATTATATGAGAAGGTCTTGCGTAAGTATGATTATCATATCTTATAGCTGTTCCGCTCATATCATATCTTGGCAAATAAGTTGCTTTGCCCGAAAGAAGTTCTTTTATGTGCTTGCTCATAAGTTCAAGTTCAAGCGCTTCCGGACTGTCTAAATCATAATTCTTTGCAAATTCGGAAAAACTTCCGGCTGCTTTAACCATTTCGGAACGATCATAGTAATAGTCGTCTGTGTTAACTCTTGTTATAATATCGGGAATCCCGAATTCTGTCCCAAAAGATTCGATTGTTTCAATCAAATCCATAGTGATTGTCGATTTTCCGCTTGCTGTTTCACCTGCGATACCGATTGATGCAGGCATTTTGATTTTGCCCGAAAGATATGCGGCAATTTTTTTGACCGCAAACGGTTTATACGACAAAAGAACTGAATTTGGTGTATTCAGTTCTTTTTCAAAAATATTAAATAAATAATGCTCAATTTCATCGCATAACGCGGATGGCATTGAAGTATAGTTTGAATTGTCGGTTTTCTGTGACAGTTTAATAGTATCTTGTAACATATAATTTAATCTTTTTCTTTCTTGTCTTATTATACATAATTCAAAACAAAAGAAAAGAATTTTTGCTATCAAAATATATATTTTTTTACAATTAGAAATAATTCGGCGCAAAATAAGATGTATAAGGAACTTTTGGGTTGTGTCTATAACTTTGGTTGGAGAAAAACTTCAAATAAGAATCCTCTGTTTTAATGATTTTTTATTTCCCCTATATGATATTCTTTAATGTGTGAGATGAGTCACTTAGTCAAGAAAGGAATATTATGGCGAAAATTATTAAAGTAGCGCCTGCTACACATACCCCAAGTGTCGCTAACCCGTTTAGGACATCAAGAAATTCAACTACAAATCCATTTAAGTATTCAAATTTTGAAGGTAATACTTTACAATTCGCTGACGTTTTTGAAGGATTTGAACCAAAAAAAGTTAATAAATTAAAAATGATAGCTTCTTCAGTTGCAGGAAGTATGAATAAAATTAAATCAAGCATAACAGAACCTATTGCTCAGTTTGTAGGCAGAGTAAGAAGCGGTATTTCTTCCGCTTGGGATTATGCAAAGAATACAAATATTTCTGATATAGGCGCAGTAAAAGCTATTAACAATATAATGAACACACCTATTGAAATCCCTGCTATAAGTGCAATCGGCAATTCAATATCAGGAATGAAAGAAAAAATAGCAAGCGGAATAGGTTCAATCGGTCATAATATATTAGGTTTGGGCGATGATATCAATCAACGCTGGTCTATGGTCGTTTCAAGATTTAATTCGGATAAAATTTCTTCTGATATGTCAGTATCTGAGTTAGAAGGACTTTGGAAAGCTGAAATTGCTGCTTGTGAAGCAGGAGGTAACATATAATGAACAGAAATATTGTTGAAATAATTGATGCATTGACTGCACACCAAGATAGTGATTCAATCAGAGTTTTAGAAGAATTGGGAACAAATTCACCTGATAATGATGTCAGAGAATATACGTCTCGCGCGTTAGTTAAGAAGAATGTCCATGATTCTCTAAAGGTTGTTATTATAAATCAGGGCAAAGGTATAAATGACCTTTCACCGTCCGTTGCAATGAGTACAATTAATGAGATTTTGGCGCTTAAAGACAAAGGCGAAGTAATCAGAATCTTAGATGATACAATTAATATGCATTCTGACGAGACCGTAAAAGAGAATGCACGTTCGGTTAAATCTCTTTTGGCATTGAGTTAGAAATATAAAAATTTAAATAAATATAAAAAAGAGTCCAAAAACGGGCTCTTTTTTATATGAAGAAATTTATATGTAAATTTTTGTAACGATAAGGCTTGAAAAATTGTAAAAAATACGCTTATTATGTTGACTCCCAATATTGATGATGTACGATGGTATAACATGGATATATTATGTGGGATAATTATGTCCAAAATTGGGAAATATAAATAAATATTTATAAATAGTTCGTACACCATAGAATAGATGAGGTGAATTAATGTCGACAAAATATGCAAAAAGAGTAACGCCAATGGGTATTCCAAATACCAGACTTGACGATTTA
>CADCOS010000172.1 GCA_902803165.1 uncultured bacterium
GCAGGGTTATCGATTTCAACCACTTCGCCGTTCGTTTTATGCACACGGTAGATTACGGAAGGAGCGGTTGTAACAAGTGATAAGTCGTATTCTCTTTCAAGCCTTTCTTGCGCGATTTCCATGTGAAGCATGCCCAAGAAACCGCATCTAAACCCGAATCCAAGCGCAGATGATGTTTCAGGCTCAAATGTTATTGAACTGTCTGATAGTTTTAGCTTTTCAAGTGACTCTTTGAGTTCATGGTAATCCTCGTTATCAACAGGATACATACCTGAGAAAACCATAGGTAAGGCTTCTTTATAACCCGGCAAAGGTTCACTTGCGGGATTTTCAACGAGAGTAACTGTATCACCTACAAAACGGGTTATTTCTTTAATTGAACCTGCGAAATAACCTACATCACCGCAAATAAGTTCATTAACCTGAACTCTGTTTGGAGTTAAGTATCCTATTTCAACAATATCATACTCTTTACCGGATGCCATAAATCTGACCTTGTCGCCCAATTTCATTTTACCGTCCATAATTTTAAAGAAACAAAGCGTTCCGAGATACGGATCATAGGCACTGTCAAAAACAAGCGCTCTTAATGGTTTTTCAGTATTATCAAGAGGCGGCGGTACAAATTCAACAATTGATTCAAGAACTTTGTCAATACCTTCGCCGGTTTTTGCTGAAACAGGAATTGCCATAGAGCAGTCTATACCTAATATTTCTTCAATTTCTTGTTTTACCCTGTCAACATCCGCAGACGGAAGGTCAATTTTATTAATAACAGGAATAATTTCAAGATTCTGCTCAATTGCCATGTAAACATTTGCAAGTGTCTGCGCTTCAACCCCCTGTGTAGCATCAACGATTAATAAAGCACCCTCGCATGCTGCCAGCGAACGAGACACTTCATAAGAAAAATCTACGTGCCCGGGAGTATCAATAAGATTGAAAATATAATCTTTTCCGTCTTTAGCTTTATAATTCATCCTTGCGGCATTAAGTTTGATTGTAATACCTCGTTCACGCTCAATATCCATAGTGTCTAAAAGCTGATCCTGCATATCTCTTTCGGCAATTGTTCCTGTAGCTTCCAAAAGCCTGTCCGCAAGAGTGGATTTTCCATGGTCAATATGGGCTATTATACAAAAATTTCTAACATTGTCTCGTGTTTTAGTCATTATTTTATCCTGATTGTCTTTAACTATTTTACTGAAAACAAGGTGTTATAGCAAATTTGAAATTTGCACGCAATAAAAAAGGAGCAGATTCTTCTGCTCCTTTTTTACAATTCCTTATCCTGTTTATTAGAATATAATTGTTAATTCTTCATCAGGATTCAAGCAAGAATCGTTAGTTGTATTAGGAACGATGATGTATTTGCATTCATCAACGAATTCATAAAGAATACCGAATGTTCCTGATACAGCGTATTTAGAGATGTTATAAACACCTTTACCTACAGCGATAACGCCTGAGCCGATGCTCTTAAGACCTTTTAACGGATGTAAGCAAGCTGTATCTGATAATGCATCTGCTGCGTTATCAACAATCTCTTCAGCGCCGTTAGCGATAATTTCAGCTGTTTCAGAAACTGATCTGCCTGAAACGCCTGCTGTTCTGCCAACGAATTCAACAGGAGCGCTTAAAAGTCTTGCAATGATGTTAGGATTCTTAGTTACGTCAGCTTGAGCGCTTTGTAATTGTTGAGGGAATTCTGCGCAATTGTCACCATTCTTGATAGTCTTGAATTGAACTTCAAGATAACCAGGTCTTTTTACACCAGGTCTTGCAACAGAAGCAACAACACCCTTAACTGTAGAACCTGCAGGGAAGTTAACACCGTTGATTACAACATCTTGAGTTGTTTTAGCTGTGAAAGTGTCACCTGCGTTAGAAGTTCTTGCGCTAAGTCTTTCGCTTAATTTAATTTTAACTTCTGTACGTGAATATTGTGTAGCGCATCCTATAGCACCGTTTGATAAATCAATCTTGAAGTTTTTCTTCATAGCTGATACTAAGAATGCAACTTGTTCTTTTGAAAGGTATTCGTCGTTAACAACTTTATCTTGATCAGGAAGAACGTTTAAAATACCTGAAGCGATAACTTCGTTAGTTGCTGCATAAGCCCATTGAGGGATATACTTCAACTCTCTGCCATTTAATGAAGGAACTGCAGTAGCACTTGCAGGAACTTCCATCATTTTAGCGAAAGTACAGAATACTTCTGCTTTGTTAATAGCTTTGTCAGGTTTGAAAGTATTATCAGGATAACCAATCATGATATCTTGAGTTAATACTCTGTCGATTTCGTCTTTTGCCCAATAAGAAGCAGCTAAGTCTGTATAGTTATCAGAAGTTGCTTGAGTTAAGCCTAAACCTTCAGAAATAAGGAATGCCAATTCTGAACGCAATACAGGCATTTTTGGATCATATACAGCGCCACGTTTTTGGTCCATTTTAGACTGCATATTTTCCAACATTTCTTTTGCACTGCGGGCAACAATAACGTTTTGTTTTCCTTCGATTGTTTTTACATTGCATGGTTTGTAGATTTTACCACCAATGATAACATCTGTGTTAGCTGTAACAAGTGAATGACCTTGTGAGCCGAATAATGTAGGATGTGCATAAGCTTGGATAGAATCGTCAGCCATAGCTACACCTGTAGAAATAGCAATTACACCCATTGCCATCAAGAGTTCTTTAGAAACTTTCATACTTCTCCTTTCATATGACATTTTCTTCTTAAAGATTGTCACTCTTCTTTTAATTAATATTATACTAATTTATACTTTATACTATACCATAAATTTTTCAGAATCAAAGCTTTTTTTTTATTTTTTCTTCTTTTGCAGTAAATATGCTTGAGGATAACAATAATCTTCTCTGAAACCTACTTTTCTATACATCTTTAAAGCCTTATAATTATTGGTTTCCGTCGTTACATTAATTTCACTGAAATCTTTTGCGCCCAATTTTGTCCAATCAACAATTGTCTTAACAGTACGATTTAAAAGTAACCCCGAGAAACCTTTACCTCTGTGGCTCTTTTCTATAGCAACGAGAGGAATATTGGAAATTTTTCCGCCCGTAATATTTGCAAAAGCGAAACCGCACGGAACTCCATTGTATAAAAGAACCGAGGTAGCTTCCGGTAAAAAATCACCATAAATATTTTCCGTAATTTTGTTAATGATATCCGTAACACCGTCAATTGAAAGATATCTTGTATCATAAATCGCATCTTGAGTATCTTTAAATGACTCGTGTATAACTCTTATGGCATCATCTTTGTATGCATCAGAATACCCGACAAGCTTGTATGCATCAGGTTTTTCAGGAAGTTTCATGTTTTCCAATACCCTTTCTGATGAAGCATTACCCATGACAAATCTTAAAACTGCAAGACCGATGAATTTGAAACCGTATTTTGCTATATCTGCCGTAAAGATTGATTGATGTCCTATCATAGGATATGAAACAACCTTTGTTTGTCTTTCAAATTCGGTTAACTGCAAAAACTTTTCAATCAACAACTTGTATTTTGTAATTTCATCTTCAGTACCCAAAGAATGTATCAAATTTAATTCTAAAGATTCTGAAATTGAAGTTGTATAAACTAAAAATGCTGTCGGGATTTTGTTTTCCTTCAAAACAATACATTTCAAATAACCTTTTTCGACGGCTTGAATAAATTCCTCATAAGGAAGCGGTTCCAGCTCAAACTTGTAGTTGCTGACAGCATTTTCTTTAAAGTCGTTGTAAACGCCTTTAAAAATTTTGAATGTGGAATTATCTAAGATTTCAACTTCGTAATTGGTTTCTGTCATAATAAATCCTTTACATTAAATGGTGCATCTTTTCTTTTTTGGTATTGATGTACCTTTCATTATATTTGTTAACCTCTGATTTTACGTTAATATTTTCATGTATTGTTAAGCCGTAACCGCTAAGACCTACAATTTTCTTAGGATTATTTGTTATAAGATTAAAATTATTAAAACCTAAATCAAGAATAATCTGCGCTCCTACTCCGTAATTTCTTAAATCCGGCGCAAATCCAAGCGATATGTTTGCTTCAATCGTATCCTGCCCTTGTTCTTGAAGTTTATACGCTTTTAATTTGTTGATAAGACCTATCCCCCTGCCTTCATGGTCTCTTATGTATATCACGGCACCTTTACCGTAATCCTGAATCATGTGCAAAGCATTGTGCAGCTGCCAATTGCAATCACATTTTAAACTGTGGAAAATATCTCCCGTCAAACATTCGCTATGAACTCTTATTAGAGGAATTTTGTCCGAACCGTCGTCTTTTACAAGTGCAACATGCTCACATCCGGTAATTGTGTCAGTATATCCCACAATATTAAAATCACCGAATTGCGTAGGTAAAAATACTTCAATTTCGCGTTTCACAAACTTTTCATGTTTAAGCTTGTAAGCTATTAAATCAGCTACCGTAATAAATTTTAAACCATGTTTTTGGGCAAATTCTGCAAGCTCATCTCTTCGCATCATGTGTCCGTCTTCAGACATAATCTCACACATAACACCCGCCGGTCTGTGTCCGGAAAGTTTTGCCAAATCAACAACAGCTTCTGTGTGTCCGCATCGTTTCAAAACACCGCCTTTTCTTGCTACGCAAGGGAATAGATGCCCCGGTCGTCTTAAATCAGAGGGAACAGCATCGGGAGCAATTGCTACTTCAACGGTTTTTGCCCTGTCAAATGCTGAAATCCCCGTTGTTACACCATATTTGGGATTTGCATCAATACTCAATGAAAAAGCCGTCTGCATGCTTTCAGTATTTTTTGAAACCATTTGAGGAAGGTCAAGTTTTTCGGCTATTTCCGGAGCAATTGCAAGACAAATTAGTCCTCTGCATTCTTTTGCCATAAAATTTATAAATTCCGGTGTTACAAATTCAGCCGAGATAATTAAATCACCTTCATTTTCACGATCTTCATCATCAGCGACAACGAGAGGTTTTCCGTTTTTAAAATCCTCTATAGCTTCTTCAATTGTACTAAAATACGTATTTGTCATAGTTGTGTTCATTGGTAATCAAATAATCAAGCGACTATATGATTATTTTATAAGTATCCGTTTTCAATAAGAAAATTTTCATCTATTCTTGATTTATTATCACTTGTTGATAAAAATTTTTCAACATGCTTGGCTAAAATATCAACTTCAATATTTACAAAACAACCTGTTTTCAAGTATTTCAAATTGGTATTTTCAAAAGTATGCGGAATAATTGCACACTTTAGGCAGTTTCCGTCAATATCCGCAACAGTTAGACTTATCCCGTTAACCGTAATTGCACCTTTTTTAACAATGTACTTTGATTGTTCCGAATCGACTCCGATGGTTAATTCATAAAATTCACCGCTGTTTATTACATTCAAAACTTTGCCTTTACCGTCTGTATGTCCTGTAACTATATGTCCGCCGAATCTTCCGTTAAGCTGCACTGCGCGCTCCAAGTTAACAAAGTCGCCAATCTTGACTTCGTTAAAAGTTGTAACACGACGGGTTTCAGGTGAAATATCTGCTGTAAACGTTTGATTAGCAATGTGTGTAACCGTTAAGCAAACGCCGTTAACGGATATACTGTCGCCGATTTTTGTTTCGTTTAAAACTGTTGAAGCGGATATTTCTATATTATTTTTTGTGATATTTCGGATTTTCCCGATTTCTTCAATAATTCC
>CADCOS010000173.1 GCA_902803165.1 uncultured bacterium
AATAAAAATATAGAAGTTCGGTTTTTACTTAACACAAGCGAATTTCAGACGATTTATAAACAAAAGGAGCAATCACCATGGCAACATTCAGTTATTTAAGAGTAAGTACAACAGACCAAGACACAGACAAAAACAAATTAGAGGTTTTAAAATTCGCTAACAGCAAGAAACTTGGCAATGTTGAATTTGTAGAAGAACAAATCAGCGGAAAAGCAAATTTTAAGAAAAGACAGTTGGGTGCATTGTTAGAAAAAATGAAAAAAGGTGATGTTTTAATTGTGCCGGAACTCTCAAGAATAGCAAGGTCAATAACACAAATATTTGAAGTTATTGAGATAGTCAAAGAAAAAGGCATAGTGCTTTATTCATTGAAAGAAAACTTTTGCAGTAACGATAAATCAATAACATCAACAGTTGCAACAACGATTTTCGCACTTGTAGCACAAATAGAGAGGGATTTAATAAGTTTGAGAACAAAAGAAGCTCTTATTGCTAAAAAGGCTATGGGTGTAAAATTAGGCAGACCAAAAGGCAAAGGCAAGTCAAAACTTGATGAACATAAGGAAGATATTTTAAAACTTATTGCCTTAAAAGTGCCAAAAACAATTATTGCAAAGCAATATGGAACAACGACAACCAATTTATATAAATTTTTAAAACCAATACAAGTATAATTTTAATGTATAATGTATTTATGATAAATAGGAAAAAATGCGGTTCAATAATAGATACTCGAGACATAAAAGGTCTTATATATAATGATAAAAGTGCTTTAAAATTGATATTTGAGTGTATTAGATATGCCGACAATAAAACTTGTCTTGATATAATAACTAAAATTGAGAAGTATATGCACACATTGTATAGTAATGAAGAAAAACAAAATCCAAATTTTCTACTGTTTAATATCATAACTGAAAATAGAAATAGTGAAAAATCAATTTATCATTTTTTATTAAATTTCTTCAAGTGTATTCTGATTATTATTCAGACAAATAAAGTATTACTTGATAGGTTAAATATCATAAATGGGGAAATTATATATAATAAACAATTTGTACAGTTAATTTCTGCAATATTAAAAATTGTACTTAAAAAAGAATACTTTATGTATTGGATACAAAAAAATGAAAAAACCATGTTTGTGTATTATTGTTCGCTGAATATTTTAGTAACCAATTCCTTTTATGATATTATTTCACAATTAAAACGAATTATTATTCGTTCTATCGACAGTAAATTATATATAATTGATAGAAAAAATTTGCAAAATCAAAAAAAAGAAATAAAAAGGATAAGAAAATTTACACAAAAACAAGGTATAAATAGAATAATAACGGTATATGAAAGCATTTCAAATAGTTTAAGTACACAGAGCAATAGAGAATATTGTCCATGGTGTAATCCAGATAAAAATATAAAACATACTAATAAACAGAGGAAATGTGATATTTGTAATGAAATAGAAAATTTTATATACCCTCTAAATGGTAATATCAAAAAACAGAAACAAAATCGAAAAAATTACAATATGCATATAACAAGAATGTTTAAAGATGATTTATCTAACACCATTAAAGCTCGCGGTGAGGATATTATAGATTTAATAAACAGTATTGAAAACAATTTTAATCAAGCAGAAATATTAAAAAATGAAACAATTAGTGCACAAGATTTTGCACACATAAAACAGATAACAAAAAAACAGTATATGCTTGAAATTTAATTATTGTCTGACAATTTTTTTTAATTATTTAAAAATATTTTTTTTATTTATACACAAAGGGATTGATTTATTTTGTGTATTTTCATAATTTTTACCCATAAAAATATATAAAATCTCAATCTCTATTAAGGCTCTTTCTCTTGAAATACTTGTCTTTATGCCTAATAATATTTGTGTAAATTTCAAAGGTAAAGCAATGTCAAAAGAAAAATACACAAGTATAGTTTTAAAAAGAGGTTTAGCAGATTCGCAAGAATACGCAGAACTTCTTGTTGATACGCTTTATCAACTTGCATTTGTAGTAGTAGAAAATTATTTGTCAAAAAGGAGGATTTAAAATGACAGAGGAAGTAAAAATTAAAAGAAAAAATGTGTCAAAAAATGTGTTGTATGAAAAGCCTGAAAATGCTATTGCTTATACAAGAGTATCATCAGATGAGCAAGTTAAGGGCTATAGCCTTGATGCACAAGAAGATGAATGCATAAAATTTGCGAAAAGTTTAAATATTAATATTGAACGAATATTCAGGGAAGAAGGCGAGTCTGCGAAGACATTAAATAGAACAGAATTGAAAAAATTAAGGAAATATTGCAAAGAAAATAAAAACAAAATCAAATATGTTATTGTTTGGAAAATTGAAAGACTAACTCGTTCTTTGGCAGATTTGTTAAATTTCCAAAATGAACTTAACAAAATAGGTATTAAAGTTTTGTCAGTAACTGAGCCTAATGAAGAAGGTGCAGGTGGAAATATGAATAGAAATATGCTTGGTGTAATGGCTCAATTTGACAATGAACTAAAGTCTGAAAGAGTAACTATCGGAATGAAAAAAGCATTTAACTCGGGGCGTTGGCTTTGGTTACCGCCTTATGGTTATATTCAAGATAAAAATCAAAAAAATATTGTACATCACCCCCAAAAAGGTAAAATTGTAAAACGTATATTTGATAAATTTGCGACAGGTTGTTACACTCAAAAAGCAATATTATCCGATTTGAAAAAAGAGGGAATTGTGCTTAAACCAAATCACCTATGCGAGATATTACGCAACCCTGTATATAGTGGATGGATGTATAAACCTGATTGGAATCCAGAACCAGTACATGGCACATTTAAACCGATTATTTCAGAAAAAACATTTAATGCGGTACAAGATATTTTAGACGGCAGAAAACCTGTTATAGCAGCTCATGACTTTGAAAATGAGGATTATCCGCTAAAACAATTTTTAAAATGTCCGTATTGTGGTAAGCATTTGACAGGTAGTAACTCAATTTCACAACGTGGTAAAAGGTTGTATCAGTATTATGCTTGCTACAATAAAGAATGTCCGAGTAAAAATAAAAAAGTTTGCAAATCGAAATTCAGCATTTCAAAAGATGAGGCAGAAAAGGCATTTACTGATATTTTAACAGCAATTTCACCAAAAGATGAGGTTATAGACCTTTTTAAAAGCATTGCTCGTGATGTATTTAACGAGCGTACTCATAAAGAAAAAACAGCACAAAACAAAATGCAACAAGAACTTGATAAAATAGAAGCACAAAAAGATACAATATTGGATTTATTAATCGCAAATAACATTGTAAAAGAAGAATATGATAGAAGATTTAAAAAATTGATAGCACAGGAAAATGAAATTAAGGCAAATCTGCAGGTCGATATCTTAACTCCACAGGAATTTAATAAATTTCTTGAAAATTCCCT
>CADCOS010000174.1 GCA_902803165.1 uncultured bacterium
AATTACGCAGGCAAAACACGAAGACACGTTTAATGCGAACAGGTCAAGACAATCCCAGTGTCTCCGCCATTTAAAGGCTCTCGAAAGGGAGTCTTTTTTGCTGAAAGACACTAGGGAAGAGAACCCATATATTTTTTTGTCCGTTTTGCTCGGAAGAAAATAAGCGTGCTGTCATGCTGAACTTGTTTCAGCATCTTATAAACTCGGCGTGTTTACTATATTCCGGTAAGACTCTGAAATAAATTCAGGGTGACATTATGGTCGGAAATTGGTTGAGTATAAAAGTCCAAAATGTCTGATTTAGGTATCACAAATGTCCGCTCATTTGCACTTTTTACTTAAAAGTTATTGTCGGGTTGAAACCCGACCTATTTACTACCAGCTCCTTTATACGTCACAAAGATGTTTTAATTCTCTGCCAATCCTAGTTATGTGTGCACCGTTAACAAAACGACTGTTAACTCTGTATGTGTCAAAAAAACCATTTTGTTTATTCAAATTTATATAAGTTTTTGTCCAACCCATAGACTGAAAACCATGATAAGCCTGCTTTGCAACCTGCCCGAATCTTTCAAAAAAGTCTATTAATTCTCCATGTTGATTTTGGAGCATATACTCCACTACTGATTCATTGAGAGTATCTTCAGGAAAATATCCGGTTTCCTTTACTTTTAAATCAGTTTCTTTATTATATTTTGGCAAAACTTCATCAACGGCAAGCCCTGAATACATAGCTAACCCATAAGCACCAAGGAGTTTGTCTATCTTTGCAACGTCACCTTTACAGAACTTTATTATATCGTTCGCAGAACACTCATGTAATTCGTACATATTTATATCTAAAGCCTTATATTCCTCAAAACTAATAGGGCAAACATACTCTCGTTTATAGTCAGAAGCTTTAGCTTTTACATAATTCCTGACCGCTTCTTGTTGCTGTGCTCGTTCCGGCCAAAGTCTTTGAGCCTTTTTAATAAGCTGTTTTTTTGCATAACGAGGCGAAATTCTTGTCATGATTGATTGGATTGTCATGCTGATATACTCCCTTATTGTTATATATATATTAAACCTGAATTTTATGCAAGTAGTTAGTAGGTCGGTTTTACTAAACCGACAATTAATATTTTCGTCGGCATAGTAATGACAACCTACATTTTGAGATTCTCAATATCTCTGTTCTTTTATCTCAAACCGACTGTTATTTTAAATAGGTCTTGTCGGACAATTTTCATCCGACACGACATTTGAATTTCCAGGAAATTGTCGTGTTCAATGAACATCGTTCAAAACTACCTGCAGGCTATTTACACACAATTTATTAGTTTGTTTATTTCATCTTCTGAATCGACTATAGTAAATAGTTCACTTGGCTTACATTTGATTAGGCCTGTTTCATATAGTTTGTTGTATTGTTCTGCCAAACCGCTAAAAAAATCTTTACCTACTAATATTATATTTTTCTTGTTTTCATTTTTTCCATAATAATTTTTTGAAATCAAAGTGGCTGCTTCTTGCAAAGTTCCCGCGCTTCCCGCAAAAATAATCATTGTGTCAGCAACTTCTGTAAACATCTCAATCCTTTCAGATTCGCTGTTCGCTAATGCAAGAGGAACGCAGTTCTCTATATCTTCGTCACCCCATAGCGGGTTAGTTAAAATAGCCAGATTTTGGGCAGGTTTTCCGTCTTCATTAAGCTTAGAGTGTTTTTTGCCTGCCATATATGCAGAACCCATTATTCCTGCGCCTCCACAGCCGGTTACAATATTTTTACCGCTTAAAATCATACTTTTTACCGAATTTGAACAAATATCCATATACTTCAAAATATCATTAGTTGTTTTTGAACTTCCCAAAACGGCAATTGTATTTGATTTGGATTGCGTTGTCTTATATATTGGAGAAATCGTTTTTGGAATATATCCATGAAATGAGATTTGCATACACATATTAAAACAAAAAATAAAAAAATTTGCTATTTATTTTAAAATTTTTGAAAAATAACAGTTTTATATATTGTCTTTATGCTTTGAATTTTTTCTTGTATTGTCTTTCAAAAAATAAATAAAAGGCAATATTAAAATAACGGCAACGGCGTAATACCTGAAAGTCTCTACATATCCCCAAAGAGCTGCCTGCTGTCTTAATAGTCCGTATATTTTATATTGTGCCATGTGTACGGCTGTCAAAGGATCAACTTGTGACAAAAACGCAGAACTCATAGTTTGAACTCTTTCCGTAAAAACTTGGCTCGTATCCGTAAGTGATTTTACCATCATCATTTGATGTGCTTGGGAAAATCTGGAAATCATAGTTGTTGCAATAGATGTACCAATTGCAGCTCCTATATTCTTAAATAGGTTTTGTACGCCGGAAGCGTTTGTTTGAGCTTCATTCGGCAAAGTTGCACAAGATATATTAGATAAAGGAACCATAGAAAGTACCATTCCGGCTCCGAAAACAAAGTTCGGGAGTGCTATATTTGCAAGCGCAATGTTCGTATTAATTTGTCCGAACAACAAGCCGCCTGCGGCAAGCGTTATCAGTCCTATTGTTGCTGTCGGTTTAATACCGAATTTTACTACAAGAAAACCGCTTGCAACAGATGCTGCAAAACATCCGGCGCCTCGAGGTATCATTGACAACCCGCTTAAAAATGAAGTATATCCGAGTAGTGATTGCAGCATAGATGGCAGTATTGCAGCGGACGACATCAAAACTGCCATTAAAATAATTTGTCCCGCAGTACCGATTAAAAAATTATGATTTCTAAGAATTGATAGGTTGATTAAACTATCTCCCGTTTTAGCTTTTTTCCTTTGAATGTGTACAAAAGCAATAAATGAAATTACAGATACGGTAAATAATTTACATATCCAAGCCGAACCGAACCAATCAGCATCGTTCCCTTTGTCCAGTACAACTTGAAGAGTTAAAAGCCATAACGCAAGAAAGAAAAAGCCTGAAAAATCCATTCGGACATTCGTTTGTTTTCTTGAATAAGGCGGTTCTTCAATATATTTTTTTGTAAGATACAGACAAAGAATACCAAACGGAATGTTAATAAAGTATATGAACGGCCATGACCAATTTTCGGTAATCCATCCACCCAGTGACGGTCCGAGAATCGGTGCCATAATTACCCCAAGTCCGAATACCGCCATTGCTTGAGGTAATTTTTCCTTTGGGAAAATTTCAAAAATTACTGCTTGAGCAATCGGCATTATGCCCCCGCCTCCAATACCTTGTATTATTCTGGCAATCAGCATCATCGCCATGGAATTGGCAAGCCCGCAGGCTATAGAAGAAACGGTAAATATTATTATACTTAAAATAAAATATTGTTTACGTCCTATTAATTTACTGAAAAAATCAACAGTCGGGATTATGATACCGCTTGCGACAAGATAACTTGTAATAATCCATGTAGATTCATTCTGGCTTATGGAAAATGTTCCTGCCATATATGGAAGTGCAACATTTGATATTGTTTCATCCAATGCAAACATAAATATGGATAACATGACCGGAATCATTGTTATCCAAGGATTTATTTTAAATTCCCACTTTTCAACGGTGTTATCCATATATTTCCCTTGATAAAATTATTGAAACACAAATGTGTTGTAAATGCAACATGTTATTTTTGCAACAATGTGTAGATTAATAAAATAACCCTACTTATAAAAGACTCAATATAATTCGAACTATAAGTTATTGCGGTTCAAAAACGTAAGGAACTTCGGTTTCTTTAAATCCGGCATCTTTAAGTATTTTACAGAAATTCCATGCTCTGTCGTACATGCCTATAACAAGGGTTGAAGAGGGTTTTAATTGGTATGCCAGCTTCGTTGAAAGTTTATATCCGTTTTTTGTTCCCAGATATGGCCAAACATTTCTCAAAAAAAGTATTGTGTTTTCAGACGGAATACTGCGATAATCCTCTGTAATATCTCCTTGTTCAAATTTTAAAAGTTTACTAAAAGTATCTTTTCCTTTTATTTTAACGGTATCTTTTGAATTAAAGGAAGTATCAGGTAATATATCAAAATAATTTCGATAAGAAGTTTTTATGATGTTTTCTAATTGTTCTATTTCTTTATTGCTTATTTCATAAATACTGTTTTGGGCAATTTTTATATTATCTTTGTTTATATCTTTTCCGATAATGGGGAAAAATTTATCGGTATTAATCCCTCGAGATAGCAGTGCTGCAGCGAAAGTGTATAATTCTTCTCCGTCTGAGCATGCGTGTATTATTGTGTTGACTTTACTTACGTTTTTATATTTGTTTATAAGAAAGTCTGTTAATTTGTTCCAATCCAAGTCACGTCTCGCAAAACAAGTAGTTGTATCATAAAGAAAACGATTTGTAACTTTATCATAAACGCTTTTGTTGTAAGCTTTAAAAGTATTGGTTTTAAATTGACAGCTATTATTTATTTGATTTATTATCATATCATTTTTAAAACGTGAAAAAATTTTTTTTTGCGTAATTTGCGCAAAAAATTTTTTTACATGTTTTTAATTCAAAAAAAGGAGTTATATGAATATAAATCAAGTATCAAATAACAGTTTTAAAGCGAGAATCGTTGTGCCGCCAAGAAAATTTGTGCCGTTAACAGCGTATAAAGGTCCTATTTTAAAATTAACCAAATCGGATATAAATGAGATAGCAGAATTAACGGAAACACTTACCAAGCTTGAAATTGAATATTATGACTTGAATAAATACATCAGGTTTGCAAAGGTTATAACAAGAGGTTTGCAAGACAAAATGTATTTTTTGGAAAATTGTATAGAATCATTAAAGCTTCAAATCCGCGATGTTAAAATCAGCAGATTAAATCAGCAAAAGTTAGATAGTAAAGCCGTTAAACAGTAGAGTGGTGTTTAATCAAGTTCTATATCACTAAAAACAGGCGTTGTTTTTTGTTTGTTAATATAATTTAATGTTATATCAGCAGGAACGGTTAATTCTATCGGGATATTTTCGGAATGTGTTTTTGTTGAAGGAAAAGTTGAATAAACATTACCGTTTATATCGATACATTTTATGGAAAAATCTTTTAAAAACGCCTTTTTCTCTTCTGCTGACATTTTATTCCATTTTTCTGTTTCAGCAATAAGTTCTGATTGCAGTTTCATATTATATTCGTAAGGAAAATACCTTCTTGCTCTCCCTGACGGTTCAATAAGGTGTGATTTATCAAAAACGGTAACTTTTTGCGGAGCTAAAGTTGGTGCTTCAGAAATTTTGTCACCGAGGGCATCTTTTAATTTGGAATAAATTTCTTCGTATATTTTTTTTGTTTCTTGCTCTCCGACAAGTTCATTTCCTTTATAATTGTTTGCATGTCTGTAAATTAGTTTTCCTAAAGGTTTAGTTCCTTTAAACAAATCAAAAAAAGTAAGTATTGTATTTGAAATTCTGTCTGTGTAAAGATTCCTGTATAATTCAGCTTTTTCTTTATCTCCTATTTTAAGTGCATTTCTTGAGTTTTCCATAATTGCGGAAAAAGGATTGACGGAAACTTCTAACGATTTCAAACTTTGCGGATTGAGTTTAAAATCTCTTGCCAATTGCTCTGCCGAATTTTGTGCTGCAACTGATTTTTCATTCCAGCCTGAGGTTACAAAAAGTACCGGCAATTTTAAATTTTCATATATTAATTTTATCCCTTCCGATATGCTGTGTTGTTCCGTTAAACCTCTTATAGGAAAATCAGTAGGGTTAGAGTCATCTATTATATTTAAGTATTTGTTACCCGAAAGAGCATTAAAGCCAAGTCGTTCGCTGAGTGTTTTAAAACCTTCGGTAAAACGAATTAAGTCTTCAAAAAGAATAGAACGTTTGTTTTTAGGTAGGTGAGTGGCATCTTTAAGACAATGAGTGCAGCCGACATCACATCCTCTATACAAATCAAGAGTTTCCAATCTTTTGGAAATAAAACCTATATTCGGCATTGATACCACATTTCTGCCGTTGTCAAAAAGAGGAATACCTGATTGTATGCCTTCAAGATGTCGTAAATTGACTTTTTCAAGCGGAAACTCCGCGGACTTAACGGCTAGAGGAATATTATTAAGAGTTTGTTTTATTCTTAAATTTGACAGCATATTGATGTTAAAACCGGTAAAAATAAAATTTGCGCATGTAAAAACTCGCATTTCATACAAGCAGTTGTTTATATTGACAAAGTTTGTTTAAAGTGGTATCATTTCAAAAACACTTCTCAAACGAGTAAGATTTTTTTTTTGACTGCATACAATATTATAAAAGGAGGGTTAGAAGGTATGATTATGCCTGTTAGTGCTGCGCCGATTTCAGCAAAGCCAATGTTTAGAGGTACAGTTAAAAACTCGGAAGTTCTGGAAGAAGCGGTTAAAAATTTCACAAAAATGGAAAGAATGAGATGGGACAATGTTAAATCAATTGCTGAGAAAACTAATGATAACAAGTTCTTTCAAATTTATTCTTCAATTCAGGAAATAGGTAAAAC
>CADCOS010000175.1 GCA_902803165.1 uncultured bacterium
ATTACCGAAAAAGGGAGTCCGGTTGGGGAATTCATTACCTGTTAATAATTGAGAATGTTGAGTTGAGAATATGTCATACTGAGCGAAGCGAAATATCCGACCTTTTTAAATTGAAAATTTGGTGATTATGTGATTAAGTGATTGGGTGGTTATGGGATTGGGTTAATAGGTTATCACACGGTCACACGGTCACATAACCACCGGATTCTTCGGTCGTTTCACTCCCTCAGAATGACGGAATATCACACATGGTCACCTGATCACATAATCACCTAATCACGTCTTATTATTTTGCTGAGGCGGTGATTCCTTCCATGATATTATAAAAATCTTCTCTCGGAAGAGTTGACATTGTTTTCATGGCATAAGAAAGAATACTTACTTTGTCGTACCAGCGGCGGGAATTGGAGATTTTATAAAGTCCGAGAACTCTGTCTATTCCGATGCTGACATCTTGCTCTTCGTCATCCTCTTCGCTTCTGAGTTCTTTTATCTGTTTTACAACCGCTGTCAAATCCCGTGACAAAGCTCGCCTTTGGTTTTCATCCATATCTTTCAGGATACCCAAAGCTCTCTGTGTGCTTTCATTTGAATCATACCAACGTCTGTCAAACATATACCTATATCTCCCACTACATTGATTATATGCAATATGTGCAGGAAAAGAATCATCTGTTTGGTTGAAACCTATGGGTTATACAATATTATATTTTTTACAAGCCTCATAAGCGGCTTCCTGCTGGGCTTCTTTTTTAGTTTTGCCTTTAGCGGATGCAATAGTTTCCCCCTTCCAAACAATTTCAACTTCAAAAACAGGTTTGTGCGCAGGACCTGTCACGGAAACTGTTTTATATTCGGGTAACGTTTTATCTTCGCCTTGTGTATACTGCTGCAAAATATCTTTTGCGTTATATTTGGCAAAATTTTTATCAATATCATCAGCATACGGAAAAACGTATTTTTTTATAAATTGTTCAACAGCACTTCCGCAGCCGCTCAAATAATATGCTCCAAATACCGCTTCCAAGGCACAAGCCAAATTTGATTCCCTGTGTCTTCCGCCCTGTTTTTCTTCCGCATGACCAAGTTTAATAATTTTATCCAAACCTATTTCAAATGCTATTTTTGAAAGAATATAGTCGGAAACAAGGATAGAACGTATTTTTGAAAGCGAACCTTCGGGGTAATCAGGATAATTTTCATAAAGAAGTTTTGAAGTATAAAGTTTTAAAACCGAATCTCCGAAAAACTCCAAACGTTCATAATTTTCAATCGAATCCTGATTCAATTCTTTTGTAAAAGAAGGATGAGTCAATGCGAGATTTAATAAAGTTTCATCAGCTTCTAATCCAAAAACATTTTCAAGCATTAAAACAAACCTCTGAATAAATCACCGTATATAAAATACAGAGTATAATAATATACTACGGGGATTGTGAGAATATAACTGTCTAATCTGTCCAAAAATCCGCCGTGTCCCGGAAGTACGTTACTTGAATCTTTAACACCGGCATCACGTTTAATCATAGATTCGCATAAATCACCCAATTGAGCAAAAACAGCTATTAATATGCCCAAAATAATTGTATGATACCAAGCTATATCTATAAGTGTCCCAACAATAAAAGCAATTATCAAACAAGCTATTGTACCGCCGATAGAGCCTTCGATTGTTTTATTCGGGCTAATAACAGGTGCCAATTTATGTTTCCCGAATTTGCATCCGACAAAATAACAAAAAGAATCCGTAAACAGTACGGCAAAAATAATTAACACACATAATCTTGCGCCTTGAAGATGCGGGATACACATCCCAAGCATACTGCTGCAATCTTCGCCGAACCCTCTTATTAAAACAAGGTGCAAAGGAAACCAGCCGCAGTACATAAATCCGAATACCGTTGTTGCCACATTTGCTATGTATGGCTGTTTACCTTTAAATAACACTGACAACAACGCCATCATAGTTGATAAAGTAAATATCAGCGGTGCATACTCAAGTTTATTTGTATATGCAATAATTGCAAACATTAAACTTGATAAAAATATTATCTTAAAACTTGGCAAAAACCCTTTATGGCGAAGAATTTCAGTATATTCTTTGGCAAGATAAACAACTCCTATAAACAACAAAACAGCAAGCCATAGTCCGCCGGCAAACATTGCCATATATGAAGTAAATCCTACCAAAAAGCCTGTTATTATTCTTCTTAAATCCATTATACGGTCATAACCTCTTTTTCTTTTTCGCTAACTGCTGAGTCGATAATACCTACATATTTATCCGTAAGTTTTTGAATCTTGTCTTGATTATCTTTTACCATATCTTCAGGAAGATTTTCATCTTTTTCGATTTTCTTTAAATCATCAACCATGTCGCGGCGAACATTACGAATAGCAACTTTAGCATCTTCTCCGAATTTTTTAACTTCTTTGGCTGTTTCTCTTCTTCTTTCTTCAGTCAGAGGAGGAAAATTAAGTCTGATACAAGTACCGTCATTATTTGGAGCGACACCTAACTCAGCTTTAATAATAGCTTTTTCAACTTCTTTCATAATACTTTTGTCAAACGGAGTTATAACAAGAGTTGTACCTTCTGATACACCAACCTGTGCCATTTGTCTTATCGGAGTAGGAGCTCCGTAATATTCAACAACTACTTTATCTAAAATTCCCGGATTAGCTCTGCCCGTTCTTACCGAAGCAAATTCTTTCTTCATTTGAGCGACTGCTTTTTCCATTTTCTCTTCACCGAATAAAAACATCTCTTCAAGAGCTTCTGACATAATTTTCTCCTTTGATTATTTTGTTTATTTACTTATTTACTTTTAACTTATATATGTTCCGACATCTTCGCCGTTCATAATTTTTACTAAACTTCCCTGTGCTTTAAAATCAAATACGATAATAGGTATATTGTTTTGTTTGCACAAAGCACAAGCAGAAGTATCCATAACTTTCAAATCTTTTTGTATTATTTCCGCATAAGAAATTTTATCTATCTTTTTGGCGTTCGGATTTTTCTTAGGATCATCGTTATAAACCCCGTCTACGCCGTTTTTAGCCATTAACATGACATCCGCACCGATTTCGGATGCTCTTAGTGCTGATGCAGTATCCGTTGTAAAGAAAGGATTTCCTGTTCCGGCTGCGAATATAACAACTCTGCCTTTTTCAAGGTGTCTTATTGCTCTGTGTCTGACGTACGGTTCGGCAATTTGATTCATTGCTATTGCCGTTTGAACTCTGCATTCAACTTCAATCTTTTTCAAGGCACATTGAAGACAAACAGCGTTCATAACAGTTGCGAGCATGCCGACATAATCTCCGGATGCCTGGTCCATTCCCAGTCTTGCGCTGTTTTTCATTCCACGGAAGATATTTCCGCCGCCTACGACAACAGCTATTTCTACCCCTCGTTCGTAAATTGAACGAATTTCATCAGCAATCATTTCAACAGGTTTCGGATCAATACCAAATTGTTGATCGCCCAAAAGCGCTTCTCCGCTTATTTTTAATAACACACGTTTGTATTTATTATCAGCCATCAGGCACCCCTTTTTACTTAATAGTATTAAAAAAAGACCGAGTTGTAAAGAGAATAAAAAAAGATACTAAAAAAGCGGATTAATCTTTTTACATAAGCTGATTAATCCGCGATTTTATTAATATTTTGCTAAATATCTGTCAATCTCCCACTGAGAAACATAGGTTCTGAATTCATCCCATTCTATTTCTTTCGCAGTCAAAAATTCATCCAATATATGCGGTCCGAGAGCGGTTTTAACTATCAGGGAATTCTGCATATATGTGAGAGCTTCTTTCAAACTCCCCGGCAATGATTCTATTTTATATTTCTTTCTTTCACGTTCGGAAAGTTTATAAATATTTGCCTCAACAGGTTTAGGCGGTTCAATTTTATTTCTTACACCGTCCAAACACGCTGCAAGAATTGTCGCAAATGCTAAATACGGATTGCAGCTCGGATCAGGTGAACGAAGTTCAACTCTCGTTGAAACACCACGCTTAGCAGGCACTCTTAAAAGCGCACTCCTGTTAGCAAGTGACCAAGCCATATAAACGGGAGCTTCGTAACCCGGAACTAAACGCTTGTAGCTGTTTACTGTAGGGTTCAATATTGCGGTTATACTTTTGATATGTTTCAGCATGCCGCCAATAGCATATTTAGCCGTATCGGAAAGTTGATACTCCGCATTTTTGTCATAAAAAGCATTTTTACCGTTCTTAAACAGTGAAATATTACAGTGCATACCGGAGCCGTTAATACCGTACACAGGTTTCGGCATAAATGTCGCATGAAGTCCGTATTGTGCAGCTATAACTTTTACCGCTATTCTGAAGGTTGCAACATTATCTGCTGCGGTTAAAATATCGGAATATTTAAAATCTATTTCATGTTGTCCGTCTGACACCTCGTGGTGAGATGCTTCTATATCAAAGCCCATTTCCTGAAGGGTGCTGACAATATCAGAACGAACTGTTTCACCCATATCATCAGGTCCCATATCATAATAACCGCCTTTATCATGGGTTCTTGTTGTAATTTTACCGTCATCATCTTTTTCAAATAAGAAGAATTCCGCCTCAGGGCCTATATTCATAGATAGTCCGAGTTTTTGAGCTTCTGCCATAAGCCTTTTTAAATTACATCTCGGACAGCCTTCAAACGGAGTGCCGTCAGCATTGTATATATCGCATATCAATCTTGCGGAATTTCTTCCGTCACGTTCCTGCCAAGGAAGAATTTGGAAAGTATTTTTATCGGGATAGAAAAACATATCCGAAGTCTCAATATTTCTGAATCCCTTTATTGAAGAACCATCCAGCATAATTTCGTTATTGAGAATTCTGTCTATATGGTCGGAAGGTATTGCAAGGTTTTTTACCTGACCGTTGATATCAACGAATTGCAATTTTATAAATTGTACGTCATATTCTTCAATAAGTCTCTTAATCTCTTCATTGGTAAACTCTTTACCGCTTAAAGGCATGTGCTTAAATTCCATTCAAAAACCTCCGTTCTTATTAGTTTAAGGATAGCATTAATTTTATATTCAGGTCAATAGGAAACCAACAAAACAAATATTTTTCGCCAAAATTTTAACAATCTTGCCCTAAAAACAGGTTTATGTTAATATCTAGAAAAAATGAACAGTAACTACATAATTATAAAGGAGTATGTATGATCTCAGTAAACGATTTAAAAAACGGTTTAACTTTGGAATTAGATAACGGACTTTGGTCTGTAGTTGAATTTTTACACGTAAAACCGGGTAAAGGTGCTGCATTTGTAAGAACAAAACTTAAAAATGTTGAATCCGGTAACGTAATAGAAAAAACTTTCAGAGCA
>CADCOS010000176.1 GCA_902803165.1 uncultured bacterium
AATGTTCTTTTTGAATGATGAAACTTTCTCCATTCTTCATCCGTTTTTACCAAATATTTTCTTGCAAAATCATCGGCATTTTCTGCATTAATATTACATAAAATATCCTGAACATATCTTGAAAGCCCCAACTTTTCGTCAAATAAATAGGGATTTCCGCTTATGGCTATTTTTTTGTCTATCGCAAAATCAAAGTTCATAATCGATGCAATGAACACACCCGCCGAAAAAGCTATTAAATCGAATTTTTTATATTTTGAAAAATCAAAATCCAAACTCAAATCGGAATAATCAAACAAAAGTAAAACATCCGAGTCTGCTTTTAGATGCTCAAACTCATATTCATCACACCCCCAGCCTGTGAAAAATATTAATAGTTTTTCAGAATTTTTCTTAACTAAAAAATGTTTCATTTTATTCAATTTATTTTACATCAAAATCAAAATATGTATCTGTATATGGCTCGTTTTCCAGAGTAAAATGCCACCATTCGGAATCTATACCTTTAAATCCGGCTTTTATCATCGCATCATGTAAAATTTTTCTGTTTTTCTTTTGAGCTTTAGTCAATTTTTTATAATCAGGATGGGAAATCTCGCTGAATAAGTCGAAAGTTCCGCCCATATCGACAAATGAACCGTCTTTTTTAATCAATGTCAAATCAACGGTTGAACCTCGTGAGTGTCCCGATTTTGCCATTATATATTGACCTTCTAACAAATCAGATTTTTTAAGTTCGGGATAGAAAGTCTTATCGCCTTCATCATTCGGGTTATTTATCCATTCTACAAAATTATCCACAGCTTTTTGCGGTCTGTATGTGTCCCAAATAAGCAGCCTGTAACCTTGTTTTCGTAAATCATTTGCAGCTTTAGCCAAAGCACTCGCCCCCTCTTTGGTCATATATGCGACAGGAGCTTTATATCCGTTTATTCTGTTTCCCGTGAAATTATACGATGAATAGTACCTTATATCATACACAGCATCATCAATTACGGTATAAACCGGCACAAAATTACTTTTATCATAAGAAATTTGCGATGCATCTGCCGTCTGTATAAAACTGAACAATAATATGGCTATTAAAA
This sequence comes from uncultured bacterium, assembly GCA_902803165.1. Lineage (GTDB taxonomy): Bacteria > Cyanobacteriota > Vampirovibrionia > Gastranaerophilales > Gastranaerophilaceae > CAG-196. Next base: position 1,089 of record CADCOS010000176.1, read on the forward strand.
ATAATTTTTTCATAAAACTCTCCTCATATAAATTTTAACAACTCATTTTTATAGCTTCTTTCGGACATACATGACTGCATAGCGAACATCCCGCACAAGCTTCTTTATTTAAATCTAAGGATTTATTATCAATCCTCAAAGCGTGATATTCCGATTCCGAACATATTTTTACACACTTTCCGCAAGTTACACATTTTTCTTTGTCTATAGAAGGATACAAATGATTTTTTTTATTTAGTTTTTCGTGTGATGTAATTTTTTTAACCGCTATATTTTTTAATTCGGATATACTGTTAAAACCTTTGGATTCTAAATAATTAAGCAAGCCTGCTTTTAAGCCTTTAATAATTCCATAACCGTTAATCATAACTTCTGTGCATACTTGAACGGCATCAGAACCCAATAATATATATTGTGCCGCATCTTCCCAGGAAGAAATTCCTCCCATACCCAAAATCGGAAGCTCCGAACTTTGTCTTAATTGAGCAACACACTTGAAACCGATAGGTTTAACGGCTGAGCCTGACAATCCGCCGTATGTTGAATAACCGTCAATATTTAAAACAGGTTCAAGCGTATCAAGATTTATTCCCATAAAGCTTTGTACTGTATTAATTGCGGCAAATCCGTCCGCACCTGCTCTTTCGACAGCTTTCGCAACCCAAGTAATATCGGTTACATTTGGAGTTAATTTTACAAAAACAGGTTTTGTCGCAACTGCTTTAACCCAAGAGGTGATAAGAATCGATATTTCAGCACTTGTCCCTATCGCCATACCGATATTTCTTTCAGGCATCCCGTGAGGACAAGAAAAATTTAATTCATAAGCATCTATAGGTGTTTCATTCAATGTTTTAACAAGATTTTGCCATTCTTTGCGCTCAACAGGCGCCATTATACTTGCAATTATAACTTTTGAAGGATATTTTTCTTTCAAATATTTAATACCTTCAACCCAATATTGAACTGTTTCATGGCTTAACAACTCTATATTTTGAAGACATATTACTTTGCCTTGCTCCTTAATTGTTGCATATCGGGGACTTGCCTCAATCATTTCCAAATCATCAGGCGTTATGGTTTTTAAAACAGCACCTCCCCAACCCATTTCAAAAGCTTTATCTATGCTTTCAATTGAAGCAGTAGGCGGAGCTGATGCTAATAAAAACGGATTTTCAAATTCTATTCCCAATATTGATGTTTTCAGTGTTGCCATATTTTTAATCCTCAAATTCAATATTTATTAAATTAAAATGCTTAGGTAATTATTATAACACATAGTTAAAACCTTATTTGTTTAAATTTCTCCGAAGCAAAATACGCCTTAAATCCCCAACAATTCGGCATCATAGCCTATAAAAACACATCACAGCTGTCCTGAAAACCTATATTCGTCCCTGTAATCAAAAGCTAATAAAAAAAGAGCTTAAAGCTCTTTTTTTATTAGCGGACGAAGGGACTTGTCTTGGATTTGCTCTTAGTTCGGGAAATTTCGCTTTAAAAACCATTAATTTTTTGTTCCGAGAATTAAATATTCATTGAAAAAATGATACTTTATTTCATAAAGTCCCTAGAAAAAATGTAAAATTTTTAAAAATCTACATCTAATAAATGAGCAAAGGTAAATTGATATATGCTAAATTATTAAGTACGATGAAAAGATATGCCGTCAACAAACTTATAAATTGGAAAGAGAGTCCTAACCGTAAACCTCTTATTATAAGGGGAGCAAGGCAAGTTGGTAAAACTTGGCTTATGAAAGAGTTTGGCAAAACGCAATATAAGAAAACTATTTATATCAACTTTGAAGATAATGACCTAATGCGTGAGCATTTTTCAAAAGATTTGAATACAGATAGGATTAGTGAGGGATTAGAACTTGAACATTCAAAGATTGATGCCAATAATACATTGATTATTCTTGATGAAATACAAGAATGTCCGAAAGCGCTTTCAGCACTCAAATATTTTTATGAAAACAACCCGCAATACCATATCATTGCAGCAGGGAGCTTATTAGGAGTTGCACTGCACGAAAATATTTCTTTCCCTGTCGGAAAAGTTGATTTTTTGGATTTATATCCGTTATCTTTCTTGGAATTTTTGGAAGCAAGCGGGGAAGAAAATTTTGTTAAATTATTAGAAAATCCAAAATCCGATAACATAAAAACATTTAAACCTAAATATGTAGAATGGCTTAAAAAGTATTATTATATAGGCGGAATGCCGGAAGTTGTAAATAATTTTATTAAGAATAACGATTACCAAAAAGCAAGAAAAATTCAGGAAAATATTTTAAGTGCATATACGAACGATTTTTCAAAACATATTTCTTCAACAGGTAAGCTAAAGATTGATTTACTTTGGGAATCTATTCCGAACCAATTAACGCAAGAGAGCAAGAAATTTGTTTATAAAAAAATTAAACAAGGAGCAAGAGCGGATGAATTTGAAGAAGCTTTATCTTGGCTCATAAATTGCGGGCTTGTTTATAAAATTAACCGCATTACAAAGCCTGCTCTACCTATAAGAGCCTATGAAGATACAAAAGCATTTAAATTATTCATTTTGGATGTTGGCTTACTTTGTGCGTTGAGTAAACTTCCGGCAAGAACTTTGATTGACGGAGATAAAATTTTTACAGAATTTAACGGAGCATTGGCGGAACAATATGTTATGCAACAGTTAAAAACACTTGAAGATATAGAAATTGCTTATTGGATAAGTAAATCAGGTAATGCAGAAATTGATTTTGTAATCCAAACAGATGGCTATGTAATACCTGTTGAAGTAAAGGCAAGAACTAACTTGCAAGCAAAATCACTGAAAGTATATAGAGAAAAATTTGAACCTGAAATAAGTATAAGAACAAGCCTTGCTGATTTTGAAATAAATAACGGATTATACAATATTCCACTATTTATGGCAGGAAAGTTTGATGAAATTATGAAGGATGGTA
>CADCOS010000177.1 GCA_902803165.1 uncultured bacterium
GTTGCTTCACTTGCCCTTGTAGGAGCGGCAATCTTTAGATTAACTCCCGCGATTGCAAGAATACAGGTAAATCTTAACGGATTAAATTCTGCAATACCCATGGTAAAAGAGTTTTTGGAAATTTATGATAAACTTGGCGTAAGTAATGTGCCTGAAATTCAGCAAAAAGATTTTGCTGAATTTAATGAATCTTTTGAATTAAAAGACATTTGTTTTGGATATACAAAAGATAAACAAATTTTAAAAGATTTTAACTTAAAAATAAATAAAGGTGAATTTATAGGAATCGCAGGACCGTCAGGTGCCGGAAAAACAACGCTTGTTGATATTATAGCAGGACTATACAAACCTGTCAGCGGTGAGATTTTAATTGACGGGAAAATACAGGATAAGCCTTTAAAAATAGGTTATGTTCCTCAAGAATTTATACTGATTAAAGGAAATATACGCGAAAATGTGGCATTTGGGAATCCTGTAATTGATGATAATAAAGTAATTGAGTGCTTAAAAAAAGCGCAAATATATGATTATATTGAAAAAAATTATAGTGACGGTATCTATGCGAATCCTTTTGTAGATTCGTCCGGTCTTTCTCAAGGGCAAAAACAAAGACTGGCAATTGCAAGAGCTTTGTATGGTGAACCTGATATTTTAATCTTGGACGAAGCCACATCAGCTCTTGATACAAAAACAGAATCTGAATTTTGTCATGTTCTTAATGAATTAAAAGGAAAGACAACAATAATTGTAATTGCTCACAGACTGTCAACCATTGAAAATGCTGATAAAATAATAGAAATGAAAATCTAAATTAAATTAATGATTAAATATTGCGTTTTCAACCAATAAACAAATAATATGTCCAACCATTATATGTGATTCTTGAATTATCGGAGTTTTTGTTGAAGGAACATGTAAAATATAATCACAACAATTGTCCATTTCACATTTTACCGCTCCTGTCAAACCTACAGCAATTACACCAATTTCTTTCGCGCATTTTAGAGCATTGATGATATTTTGAGAATTGCCTGAAGTTGAAATTCCTATAAATACATCACCTTTTTTTGCTATCGTCCTTAATTGTCGCTCAAATAAGCTTTCATAACCGCAATCATTTCCAACCGCAGTAAGTATTGACGAATTTGTTGTAAGCGCATACGCTTCCAACCCAGGTCTGTCTAATAAAAATTTGCCCATAAATTCACAAGCTATATGCTGAGCATCTGCGGCAGATCCGCCATTTCCTGCCGTAATAACTTTGTTACCGTTTTGGTATGCATTGATTACAATATTTGCTACTCCGCCTATGGTTTGCAATAGTTTTTCATCATTTAATATTTTTGATTTTGTATTAATTGAATCTTGTATATAAGATTTGATATCCATTAATAATGCTCCGTTTTTGTTAATTATATTATAAGTTAATACATGTTTAAAATATCAGAAATTATCCACTTGTTTTTAAAATTACAAACTTATATTTTTTATCTTTCATATTAAAACAATTAATTTTACCGAATGTTAATTTGCTGATTATTTTACTTAGATAGTATTGTATTAAAATTTTTATCGGTTGATTTTCATAACGATATTCTAAATAGTTATTTTCAATTAGAGGTGCTCTTTTTTTATATTTTTCAGCTGAAAGTTTTGATTTAAAAAGAACAGCGACTAAATTTGGAGTCAAAATAACATTATTTATTCCAAATTGATTATAATATAATTCCGCTAGCGGACTTTTTAATATTTTACATTCTTCGCTTTCGTTAAATTCAGGTCTTATAACAATTTCATCAAAACCGCCAATTTTACTTAGAAACTCTAAAGTAATTGGAGCGTAAGAAACTTTATGCGTAAAATCCAAATACCTGTAGTAGTTGGCTGTTGGAGCCAATGCGTTAATAGTTTTTATTGCAATAAACCCATTCTCACTCAAATGTTTATTTAACTCTATAAATAACGATTCCTGTTTTTCTTTTTCAACATGTTCTAATACATCAAAACAATATATTATATCAAATTTCTCATCAGAACTTTTTAAAAAGTCTGTCAAATCAGACTTAACGACATTTAGACCATCTTTTTGAGCGATTTTAATCAATTCCGAATCAATATCAACACCTGTTACATCAGTTATTCCGAGTTTTTTTAAAGCTAACATCAGTCTTCCCATTCCACAACCGATATCCAAAATTTTATCATTTCCTTTTGGAACTAACCCATGTTGCCTCAGAAAAGAGGTATTCCAAATAATATCATTTTCACGAGATTCAACACTATCTTTATGCCAATACTCATAGTGCAAATTGTAATTCATACCACGCCTTTATATTTTATTTTTACCATTTTCATCTTTAGTTTTGTTAACTTTTATAACTATTCCAAAAAAATTTTCCATTCCTTGCGGTTTATCTACATAATCTATAACATTTATTTTGCAAACTCTAAAAAAGATTCTAGTGTCCATACGCTGTGATGCATATCCGGATAAATTTTACCTCTTTCATAATTTTTATCTCTCATTTTAAATTCATCAATAGATATACAGTCTCTTTCTAAATCAAAAGTATAAAGCTTATTGGGGACAAGCATCACAATATATCCGCCGTCTTTTACAATTCGAATCCATTCTCTTATTGCAGACAAAAGATTATAAAAATGTTCTATTGCATGCGAAGAAAATACAAAATCCACAGAATTGTCTTTCAACGGTATATCGTCACCGCTGGCAATTATATCAACCGGTTTTACTTTATTGCATAGTTTTAGTTGTTCTTTTCTATAAACGTCTTCCGGATTTTTATGATCGCAAATATCAACATTTTTTGCTTTAATATCAAATGTGTTATGTGCAGCACCTCCAATTTCAATCCCTTCACCATTTTTACAATATTTTTCAACAAAACTATGAACTTCAAACTTAATCTTTATATTCATTTTTAACCCTAAATGTTTTTTCATAAAATTCATTACTGTCATAGCAAACTCCTTGATAAAATCATCGTGTTTATTTCCGATAATATAATTCTATTTTATACAAAATATTTTTAATATAAAATTATTTTATGAAACTTAGTATAATAACTCTTACATGCAATAAAATAGAATATACAAAAAAATATATTCAAAGTCTTTATACATATACTAAAGATTTTGAATTAATACTGGTTGATAATGGTTCTACGGACGGAACCGCAGAATATTTAAAACAACTTCAAAAAAAACAAAATAATATAAAAGTTATTTTTAATAGTGAAAATCTTGGTTTCGCAAAAGGAAATAATCAAGGTATAGAAATAGCTCAAGGGGAATATATCGGGTTTTTAAACAATGACATTTTACTTTATCCAAATTGGTTTGAAGAATGCGAAAAAGTATTTAAAAATAAAAAAGCAGCTTTTGTTGCACCAAGACACATCAATCCACACTATCATTTAACTAATGAAAAAGATTATATTAAATTTTTTCATAAAAATTTTAATTACACAAAATCCTTTGAAAAAAGTTTTGATGAATGTGTATTCTCTTGCGTTATTACAACTCGTAATGTTATTGACAATATAGGGAAATTTGATGAAAATTATAAACAAGCTTTTTTTGAAGATAATGATTTTAAGTACAGAGCTATAAATTCCGGATATGATGTCTATGTAGCAAATACCGTTTGTTTCTTTCATTTTGGTTCTGTTACATCTAAAACTTTGAATCAAGAATTTGAAAATAACCGCAAATTGTATTACGAAAAACATCTATTTGCAGAATATTTATCAATTTCCGGAGCCGAAAAGTATCAATTACAAAGGATGGTAAAACAATTTCAAATATTTCCGTTAAAACAGTTATACGAAATTCATTTATTGGCAGTTAAAATAAAAAACCGATTACAAAAAGGTTTAAAAAAATGAAACTTCTATTTGACAGCAGTGAACTTTCATATATGGAAGAAAATTCCGGTCACAAAGCCGGTGTATATTATGTTGCCCTAAACATTTTAAGAGAATTACAAAAGACCGGAATTAATATATTTTTTACTTGTGATTTCAAACGTTATTACTTTATGAAAAAAATACAAAAAAAATATTTCTCAAACATAGAATTATTAAAAGAATATTCTGTTTTTAATATTTTATTCGGCAAATTAATTTATTTATTAGATAAAGCTCCTATAAAAATAAAATATGCAGTTATTATTTTAGCAAGATTTTATGAAAATTGGTTTTACAAATCTAATAAAAAAAATCTGTCACAACTAAATGATTTTGATGTATATTTTTCACCATGCACACCGCCAAGCAAGGAAATCCAAGAATCAAATTTAATAAAATTCAGAATGCTCCATGACGCCATTCCTATTGTCGAAAACGGAATGCCAAAATCTCCAAAAGATTGGTATTACAAAATATACACGACTATAAATGACAGAGATTTCTATTTAACTAATTCCGAATATACTAAAAAAGACATTTTAAAATATTTTCCGTTTATAAAAGATTCTCACATCAAAACAACTCTTTTGGGAGCTAATGAAAAATTTAAACCGTCAAATGAAGATTCTCCAATTGATGAAAAATATATATTTTCTCTGTGTTCACTTGGGAAACGTAAGAATCTTGAATTCGCTATAAAAAATTTCTATAAATTTATTGATAAAAACAATATTTCTGATTTAAAACTTGTATTGGGCGGAAGCGTTTGGAATAAATACAAACCGGTTTTAAACAAATTATTAGATAAATACGACAGGTCAAAAATTGTTTTAACCGGTTATATTGACGAAAATGATTTACCCGGATATTATTCAAATGCCCTATGCTTTATTTACCCGTCATTATATGAAGGATTTGGTTTGCCCGTATTAGAAGCAATGCAGTGCGGATGCCCCGTTATAACTTCCAATACCACATCATTACCTGAAGTAATTGGAGATGCAGGAATTCAGATTAATCCTAAATCTGATGAAGAAATGATTTCCGCATACGAAAAAATATACTTTGATTCTGAATTTAGAGAAGAATGTAAACAGAAAGGTTTAGAAAGAGCAAAAAAATTCAGCTGGAAAAAATATTCTTCAAAACTTTTGCAATTTATTGAAACAAATTGTATTTAAAATGTTAAATGCGGCTTTTTCAAGAAATATTACGACATACCTGACTTCTACAGGAAAGTGTTTTAAAATATCATAACGTACCTTTCTATAAAGATTTAATTGAGAATATTTATCCTCGTATAAATCTGATAATCTATCAAAATTCTTTTTTATATACTCTATCGGATAATCAGATTTCTTTTCAATGATTTCTTCCCACCCTTTTACCGCTCCTGTAAAATCAAATCCTTTTTTTATAATAGAAGTTTTCAAAAAAGGAAAGTTATATTTTAAAATAAGTTTATCCCATTTAAATATCGTACAATTTGAAATAGACCCATATCTGTTTATATATGCACAACTTTTAAAATTATTCTGATACAACGTTTTTGATAAGCCTATTTCATACTTCGTTATAACATCACTTTTAGAATATTGCTTTGAAATACTATTAATAAAATTTATAAATATATTGCTATTGTATACATTTTCATGAAAAACCAAAAAATAACTTTGAATATGAGGCTCTCTTATTAGCTTTAAACTTTTCTCATTTAATCCGTAATTATTTTTAGTCATACCCCAAAAATCACACTTTTTTTTACTCATTTTATCAAATATCAATTTTAACGGATAAAATGGACCATACACAGAATCGTTTGCAAATATAAGCTCATCGAAACTTATATTATGTTCCTTTGCATACAAAAACCCTCTCTTATATGAGCCAAAATCATATTCCCCATGCTTTTCTGCCAACAGAAAAGTAACTATACCATCCAATTTTGACTTTTCCGATTCTGATAAATTACAATCTGAAACAAAGATAATAGTATTAGCGACTTCCTTTAACGCTTTTAGATAATAAACCACATAGTCATCTACTATGTTATCCTTATCCCAATGTGCAAATACGCATAGTCTATTCATTTCAAAATTATAACACAAATCCCCTCTCTATATGATTTTTTAATTATCATTATCATTTAATATGTTATTTGAAATGAGGGTTATATGGTTGTTAGAATTCTAATGCTTCTTTTGGCTTTTGCTATAATAATCAACTTGATTATAAGCGCTTTATGCTATATAAGCGGCGAAAATCTGTACAAAAAATACGGAAAACAAATTACGATAGGTATTTGTTTATTTGCGATGCTTGTTGCCGCTATATACGTAGCAGCGGCACTAATCGGGATAAAATAACTAAATTAGGAGCGGTTTGTTATCTCACGCTGACTGTTCCTATATGTTAATGTGAGAGTAAATAAAGGAAGGTAAACAAAACACATGGACAAAAGATTTTTGGGAATACCAATCATAGTATTATTTTTATTGATTTGCCTTATAGCTTTTGGTGAATCCTTTTGTGATGGTCGGACCGGGTGAAAGAGGTATTAAAGTCAGACTCGGACAGGTTCAAATGACAAGCTACGAAGAAGGTTTACACATGATTGTACCTTTTATTGATAAATTCAGAACAATGGATGTCAAGACTCAAAGAAATACAAAGACCACCGCAGTTTATACTAAAGATATTCAACAGACCCGAATAACTTATGTTATAAATTATAATGTGGAACCCGGAAATGTTAATAAATTGTTTCAAACTGTAGGTCTTGATTATGAAGCAAAAATTTTAATTCCTGTTGTTGAAGGTACTATCAAGGATATTATCGGTAAATGGAATGCTCAAGATTTAATTGCCAATAGAGAAAAAGCAACGGGCGATATTCTTTTCAAACTTCAAGAACAATTAAAAGATAATTATTTAGTTGTTACAGATTTTCAAATGACAGAGATTAACTACTCCGATGTATTTGAAAAAGCTATTGAAAGCAAAGTAACTGCCGAACAAGAAGCTTTAAAAGCAAAAAATAAAACCGTTCAGGTTCAGGAAGAAGCACGACAAAAAGTTATAGCCGCAGAAGCAGAAGCACGATCTATGGCTATAAGAGCTCAGGCTTTATCTCAAAATAAATCTTTAGTCCAATACGAAGCTGTTCAAAAATGGGACGGAAAAATGCCACAATATATGCTGGGAAATTCTGTTCCTTTTATTAACGTAACAGCATCAAAGTAAATTTTATTTACAACCCTTACAAAAAGACAGTTCTAAATTGAACTGTCTTTTTGTTACAAAATTTTAATATTACAAAATAACAGACTTGAAAAAAAATTTTAATGATTTAGAATGTGTTCAAAAGAGGTATAAGATGTGTGTGATTTACTTGTACCTTGGTTTTCTGCACTTATTATTAGGAGAATTATTTTATGTATATTTCAAAAATCAGTGTGTACGACTGTAAGAACTTGCCGCACAAAAATCGTCAAAAAGTTCCTTCTTTTAGGGCAAATGGCGTCAATTTTGCAAATATTCCTACTCCGATTTTTCAGGAAATATTTGCAAAAACAGATGCTTTAGCTTCAGATTTAGTCAGTAAGTTATTTGCTTATAACGGTAAAAATTTAAATGATTTCCTTAAAGCAACCGAACCGTTAATTCAACAGTTCAAAAATATTTCTAATGAAAGAATATCTTTAAAACACAGTTTTATAAAAAATTGTTTGACAAAATCTTTTCCTAAATCTGTTAACACCATTAAAGATGATTACAACAAAAAAACCGATATATTGGCGTTAAGATTTCTTGCCAATTTAAATGAAGGAGATTTAGAAATGTTTTTAAATAACAAGGTATGCGATATTTCTACGGCACTTAAACAAGCTCAATCACTTGAACAAGAAAACTTAGATAAAAGTATGTTTGATAATATATCAAACGAAATCAAACGAATAGAACGGTTGCTGCAAAAACAGGGAATAAATAAAGAAGAAAACTACAGCTCCGCAGACAATACAATTAATGATTCAGTTAAAGAGAAAACTGAACAAGTAAAATCGGATACTTATAAACCGACAGAAACAACAACAAAAACCGGTTCTGCTCAAAAAGCAAATGGTTCATCCGTGAATAAAATTACTGCTGAAAGAGTAAAACTTGCCCAAACATTTATATCAATACCCCAAACTTTAAAAAGTTTGGAGTCAATCCTTGAAAACATAAAAATAACTGAAAATTTAGGTGCTTATATTTCAAGTTTTTCAGAATCGGCATCAAAAATTATATTATCATACCAAAATATGCAAAATTTTAATGATAATAATTTCAAAAGAATTATCAGCAAAATTACAATGGAAGATATGAACACAAAAGACAGTCTGGACGTTGAAAAATTAAAAATAAAAATTAACAAAACAGAACAGGATAAATTATTTAAAGAGTTTGCAGATGCGGTAAAAAAATTAGAACTAAGCAACAAAAAATATAAACTCTATAAAGATTCTATTCAAAAACTGCTTCAAAAATATAACGCAGAGAAAAATATTGATATAACCGCAATAAATTCTCTTGAAAATACAATGAATTCAATTATATTCGATGCAAACAAACTTAAATCCGAATACATTGATAAAAAAGATTTTATACCATACGAAAAAATTAAAAATGTATATGATGCTTTTGTAAATTGGAACAAATTAAAATCATCTATAACTGATAAATTAAATAAAGTAATTCAAGATTACAAAATTATTATCATGGCTAAAGAATCTTACAATGAATGTATTAAGCAATTGCAAGATAAATTGAATAAAATTATAAAATTAGCTGCTGATTATAACAAAGATTTAGATAAATTGAAATATTAACGGAGGTTATATGAAAGTTCAATCTGCTAACTATGTAAATTTTCAAGCAAGATGCTGCAACGGAAATTATGGAGTGGAAAGGGTTCAAGAAGCTGTTAAAAATAAGATTGTTTTTACACCTGAAAAATTGCACAAAGAGCTTCAAAAATGCAACGGATACAGTAACTATATAGCGCTTTTAAATAACATCAGAGAGGATACTGTCAGAGTTTGCAATATGAGCCAAAATTTTGAACAAGTATTAGTCGAATTTTTTGAAAAAGGTTTTGCCCCTCAATTTAAAGAAATGACAGGCGAACGCCCTAAAGGTGTAAGAGTATGGAAAATTCCGATACCGTTTGTAAATCTTGGGAGACAATTAATTGACACAGTTAGCGGAAACTATAAAAAAAGATTAAATGAACACAGAGACAATATAAAAGCTGACATATCAGAATATTTAATGCCTTACTTTAACGCATATACAGAGGAATTAAATAAAAATGATATCGCTTTAAACGTTATGTACAAAATAAACGCAGCCTGCGAACAATGCGGCGGAATTGCGCCTAAAGAGTATTTCCAAAAATTTGTTCCGCTGCAGAACTCATTACAAAAAAGTATAGATAATATTAATTTTGA